>JAFPZI010000188.1 GCA_017417365.1 Synergistaceae bacterium | reverse complement strand
GCTGACGGTGCACCAACTGAGTCCGCCGGTGCCGTGTGTGAACCCGAATTGCTCCCGCCACCAGCGAAAGACTCTACCCTGTGCTGTGGTGAGGGTGAAGGGTCGCTGCCTGAACGCTTTATCTGGATTGCCATAGCTCACTCACTCCCTCTAGGGCTGTGATTATCGCCGTGAAGACTTCTTCCTCATTGAGGCCCTCGCAGTCTATCCGCATGAGTTCTCCCCTCCGAGCTAGTTCCCTGTAGCTGTCCGACACCTTGCGCATTAAGGTTAGGCCTTCGTCCTCGAACTTGTCGTGTTTTGTGCGTGAGAGGATTCGTGTTAGTGCGGTCTGTGGGTGAATGTCGAGGAAGATTTTTGCGTCTGGCTCCGGGAATCCGCAGGCGGTGATGAGGTCCTTCACTCGGTCAGGGTCTAGCTTGCGGCCGGAAGACTGGTAGGCTATCGTGGACTCGTTCCATCGTTCACACACCACGTTACGCCCTTCACGGATTGCCGGGAGAATAACTTTGCTGACGTGTTCGGCCCTGTCCGCGAGGAACAACAATAACTCTGCCTCAGGGGAAAAGTTACGCCCCTCAAGAATTATCCTCCGAAGTTCCGCACACTCCTCACAGCCCCCGGGCTCAAACGTCCTGACAGTCTCACGCCCTGTACGCTCACTCAACCAGTCCGCTAACCTCCCTGACTGCGTGGTCTTGCCGCTGCCGTCAATGCCTTCTATCGTGATAAACATCATTTCTCCACGTGGATTAATCTCTTCATGTGGCCCTGAATCACGTAGTCAGAGCTGAGAATCTTTAGTGAGCCTTCCTTGATGCGGCGGGCTTTGGTCTCACTAAGATATTCCTGCTGTTCCGGCAATAGGTCAGGGCCTTCACGTTTTCCGCCCCTCAATACTCGGTCAAGCTCCGGGCCTAAACGGTCTATGTTCAGTTCTAGGATTAGCTCATTGTTTGCGTCGAGGGCCTTGACTTCCGCGAGCATCCTTTCTGCGCTGTCAATCGACTTCCAGCCCTCCTCTATGGCCGTCTGCGATGAGGGGTCAACACTCCCGCTCCTAACGATGAGTTCACACACGCCCTCTTCTGCGTCGTCTGGTATAGTCATGGAGAATTTCCGAGTGATTGCGTTGGTCCTCCAGCCCTTGAGGGTAACGCTGACTTCTACACTTTCGCCGGGCTGTGCACTCTCTGGGGCAGTTACGTCAATAATCTTCAGGGTTCTAGGGTTCTGCGTGGCCTCAACCGTGAGAGTGAACCCTGCCGGTAAAGTCTCGCTGAACGGCTGAGTAAGATACGCGCTGATAATCTCTTGGGACTGCTCGAAGGCTTTGGTTAATATGTTGTCGTCGGAGAAAAATATATCCTTCCGCGTCCAGCCTTTGGGGACTGCCCGGCCGTCTATTCGGAGGTTGACGGACATTGTGCCCTGACCTTTTCGCCCCCAAGCCTCCTCACTCAAGGCAGCAAAGACTTTCCCCAAAATTTCGCGGCTCATGAACTCGTCAGCGATTACACGAAAACTGTACTTCTTCTCGGTCTCGCGGTCCATGTCCCTGAAGACTAATTCACCCTGAATTGACGGGGGGTAAACACCGAATTTTCCGCCTATACCTGCCTCGCGGTCCTGAGTGAACGTGCCGGTTATTGCCTCAGCGGTCGCCAGCTTGAATGGGAATGAGTAGCTATTGACGATGTCGTGAATGTAGGTCTTTGCCGCTGGGTAGGAAGCCCTCCCGGACTTGCTGAAGGGGTGGCCGAACGCGAGAAATCTCCCGTCGCGGGCTGTGGCCGTTACTGTGCCGACACTGCCGACCTCAACATCTCCCCACACTAGCAACGCACACACTGAGTCGCCGGGCTTGAGTCGTTCGGAGCTTAGGGTGAGGGGGTTCGTTCCTCTGGTCAGGCCCTGAGTGAAGGTTACGCCCAGCCTACGTGAGAGGTCCTGCACTGAGGGTGTAGACACGTTAAGGCCGGAGATTGTCGCAACAGAGAGGCTAACACCGCGTTCTTGTGTCCGTTGAGGCTCCGCAAAAATCCTGCACATTGACTCAATCGGCGCAACACACGCTAGACTCTGGTCGCTCATCTCCCACCCGCTGCGTACTGCACCAATCAATTTCCCCTGAACGTACACAGGAGACCCGCTCATACCCTGCGCTAATTTGTGCCTGCTCAAGCGAATTAGTATCTCGTCGGACAGTTCACCCCCGGGCTTCTGAGGGACAATGCTAACTACCTTCATCGGCAGCTTCTCGGGGTCATGACCCTTAAGCACAGTCAATACATATCCCGTCATACCGGCCTTGAGTTCACTGACCGGCATAATCGGCTGTTCTGGGACAAATTCCGCACAGTAACCGCAAGTGCAGGCCAAGACTAGTATCACCGTCAGAGCAATACGCCTAAACATCGCCCTTTGCCTTCTGCCTCAAATATTCCATGATGAACCCGTTGATGTCCCCGTCCAGCACCGCCTGAATGTTGCCCTTCTCGTAGTTGGTCCTGTGGTCCTTGACGAGGGTATACGGGTGCAGAACGTAGCTGCGGATCTGGCTGCCCCAAGTGGACTCTTTCTTCTCGCCCACGACTGATGCCAATTCCGCTTCCCGTTCCTGTAACGCAAGGTCGTATAACCGGCTCTTCAGGACGTGCATAGCCGTTGCTCTGTTCATGTGCTGTGAGCGTTCGTTCTGGCACGTTACGACTATTCCCGTAGGTATGTGGGTTATGCGGATTGCGGAGTCGGTCCTGTTCACGTATTGACCTCCGGCACCACTGGCCCTGAATGTGTCCACCTTGAGGTCTTCGGGCTTAATCTCTATGTCCACGTCGTCGCTGAACTCCGGCGAAACTAGCACTGACGCAAAGCTGGTGTGCCTTCTGTGTGCGGAGTCGAACGGCGAAATCCTCACCAATCTATGCACCCCGCGTTCTGCCTTCAGGAAACCGTAAGAGTATTGACCCTCAACGAGCACAGTAGCATTCTTGATGCCTTCACCCTCGTCGGCAGTGGCCTCGATAACGTTTGCCCTGAACCCCTCGCGTTCACAGTAGCGCAGGTACATTCGCAGGAGCATTCCCGCCCAGTCCTGAGAGTCCAATCCCCCGGAGCCTGCGTGAATCATTAGGATTGCGTTAGCCCCGTCGTAAGGGTCATTGAGGAGGAGCAAGAGGCTTTGACGTTCGAGTTCTGTGCGCAGACTTCCCGCCCTAGTTGTGAACTCCGCCTGAAGTTCTGGGTCTTCGGTGTCGCGTAAGATTTCCTCTATTGCGGCCAAGTCCTCATACTCTGACTCTATGTGCCTGAAGGTGTCTAACTTTGCGTTCACGTCGGACAATTCCCGTAAGGTGTCCTCGTGGCCGTCCTGAGTCCAGAAGTCCGGCTCGGAAGTTATTCGGGTTAATTCCTGAGAGCGTGAGGTGAGTGCAGGCAGGTCAAAGGCTGTCCTGCAAGGCCTGAAGTGAGGTATGCAGTTCTTCCAGTTCTGATTTAAGATTGATATTCGCGGGCAAAATTTACGAACTCCTTTAATGAATTGATTGTGCAGAATAATATCACAGACGGAAAAATTTAGCCCCGCTCGTAATCGAACAGGGCATAAATTATGGTGGAGTGTTACTTTTTGGAGCGGCCTATCAGAGTCAGGCAGAGCAGGCAGCTAAGAAGTGCGGTGAATCCAGAATTGCACCCTCCGCTTGAGCTTCCCGGGTTGGTGCTCTGTGCGTCCGGCGTGGGAGTCGGCGTGGGAGTCGGACTCGGTTCGGGGCTCGGCGTGGGGCTCGGAGTCGTGCCTGTGTCGCTCGTGGTAACCATCGGAGCATAAGTGTATCCGGGTTCCATGTAGGCAGCGACGTTTACGTGTTTGTTCGCCGGGACGGTCTTAGTCTCGTTGCCGTCGTCATCAAGGAAGGTATAAGCCTCCGACTCTTGTTCTGAAGAGTGGAACACCGCGCTTGTTGTGGTCGTGGACTCGGCCATGAGGTGAAGGAAGATATACGCTCCCACTTCGAGATTATCGAGCTGAACACCGAACACGTACACTGCCGGTCTCTCTACCCTCATAATCGGGAGAATGACTGCGGGAGTCTCGCCCTCTGGGATTGCGGCCAACTCTTCTGCGCTAACGTCATCAATACTTCTCTCACCGCCCGACGCACTCGCAGGGAGTTCGGCAACTTCGGTGTTAGTGGTGATGAGGGTGCTTAGAGCCTCGCTGAGTGAGCGCAATGTGTCGATGATTGTGGTGATTGTCGCTTTGTCCTGAACGTCAACGGCAGGGGTTGAGGGTGTTGCCGGTGTAGGGTCAACGCTCGGTGTAGGTTCTGGCGTTGGGTCAGGGTCAGGTGTTGGCTCTGGGTCAGGTGTTGGGTCAGGGTCAGGTGTTGGCGTTGGCTCATCCCCTCCGGGCGTGGGTGCAGGAGTATCACCGCTTGAAGGTGTGGGTGAAGGTCCGGGTGTGGGAGTCGGTGCTGGCTGGTCTCCGCTCTCGGGGTTAGGGCCGGGAGTGGGTGCTGGAGTGTCTCCGCTCTGTGGGTTGGGGCCGGGAGTGGGTGCGGGAGTGTCTCCGCTCTGTGGTCCGGGAACGGGTGCGGGCTGGTCGGGTGAGCTCGGAGTCGCGGGAGTCGTTGGGGTCGTTGAGCCTCCTTCATCATCGCCGGAATCCCCTCCGCTCTCAGAAGTCCTCTTCCTCTCACTCTCTATGTACATGGTTATCTTGATGTGCCCGTCCCTCGCGCCGTCGTTGATTAGGGTCTCACCCTCTGGTGATAACAGGTATTCACCCTCAGCAACGTTGACGCTGTCAGCCGCCATAACCCCGTAGAACAGCGTGATTTTTCCGTCATCAATCAGTGCTCCAGCTCCAGTGAACCCGCTGATGTCCCGAGCCGTCCCGTTGGGCATGACCTGAATCACTCGAAGCCCTGTATTGCTCAACGACGACATTGCAGGAATCTCACGGAAGCCGGAACTCCCCACAGGTATTGCGTTAATCGCGTCATAGACCCTCTGATAGTTTGAGCCTATATCCGCGCTCGTCATCGTGAACATTTTCCCGAACCCCACAATCGCCGAATAGTCAGAAGATACCCCGTTCACAGCAACGTCAAACGTGAACCCCGAACCCAAAACATTTCCGTTGCCGCCCGAATATTCTGCTGTGGTATTGGCGGAAAGAGTAGTGTAATCCGAAGCATTCACGAACTTGTGAGCGTCTAACTCGTTGTCGATTGACTGCATTGCTCCTCTGGGCGTAAGCAGGAAGTTCAAGCCTCCCTTGTTGTTGTCGCCGGAAACTATGAGGCTTGTTGCGTCGGTAGTGTAGAACGTGAACGAGGCTCCTATGTCCACGTACTTATCACTGCTGAAGATTGCCGTGTAGGTCTTGAGTTCAGCATCTCCGCTTAGGGTCAGCACTCCGCCTGAGTAGGTGTACTCTACGGTTGTTCTTGTGCGTCCTGAGCGTGTGTAGACTGTGGAAATCTGGTAGTCTGCGTCGTCGGGAACGTCGGAGAACTCAAAACTTATAGCGGGGTTAGTCTTTGGGGTGAGCCAGCCTCCTTCGGGTTCAACGGCCTTCACGGTTGCGCCGGTCTGTGCCTTCAGGTAAGCATTGCAGTACACGACAACGTCAGGTAAATTCTTCAGCATGTACTGAATTTGGGTGATAGTCTTTCCTGCCATGTCGGACGTGTGAGCGTAACTCCGTGAGACCCCGTGAACTTCAACGAACTCTTCAACGGGTATAGCCATGTCCTTAGCGTTGAACCACAGGTTATTATTGTGCCTCATTCCGTAAACACAGCCATCACTCGTAGTGATCAACGCTCCGAGATAATAGCGGGTATCACCTGAACCTATCGTAACGTCGACGCTCGAAATGTTCAGCACATAATTTCCCCAAGTCGCACTAGCACCGCTGGAGACTGTTACCGCAGCATCATAGACTTCTTCAACCTCCGTAACCATTTTGCCGAAAGTGTTATCTGCGCTCACGTCCTTATACTCCGCGAAAACACTGCTCACGAAAGAATAACGCTCATCATTGCTCAGAACGTTATAGACTTCCTCAGACATTCTCACCTGTACGTCCTTGACCCCAGTAATGTCCGCTCCGCCAAAGTCGTTATCCTCACTGGTCAGCTGCGAAAACCTCCCAGCGACTCTGGCAGTTGGTGAACTGATTGCATCGAGAGTCTCAGCGTCGGTGTTCTTGATCTCTGCGGAGTAGAACTCTTGCCAAGTCATGTCGGTAGTAGCGTAGTGATAGCCCTCAACGTAGAACGTCGTGGAAATGTCCTCGTAGTTCTCTGTCCTGAAGATTGCCGTGT
>JAFPZI010000187.1 GCA_017417365.1 Synergistaceae bacterium | reverse complement strand
ATGAGGCTCATGAAGAACAGGAAGCCCGCTACCAGAAAGGGATTAACAGTTTGGAGCATAGGTTAATGTATTCATCCTCCCAAGTAAGATTTTCGTTGGTGTCATGCAATTATCTCATAATTACAGACAAAAAATGAGCCTCCCCGAGAAATTTTCAGGGAAGCCCATCGATTAAGTCAGTGATGAAGAGTCAAGCTCACCGTTAATTCTTGCGCCTCTTCACCAAGAACAGTCCAAGAACTGCGAGAGTAATTTCTCCGAAGCCCGAATCACACCCGCCCCCAGAACTGCCTACACGCATTCCGCTTGCGGATACCGTTACAGCGATCGTTGCCGTAGCTGTGTTGTCCGCAGAGCGTCCCGAGTCGGTTGCCGTTACTCTCACGGTGTAGCTCCCTGCCCCGCCCGTCGAAGTCAGGCGCATAGTGTTGCCGGTGAATGACGCGCTGAGTCCCGTCGAGGGCGTTACGGCTGCTGTGTACGTTACCGTTCCGAGTGCGTTGTTGGGAGTCAGCCTAACGTCCCCTGACCCGGCGTAAGGCAGGACGACCGTTGTTGGTGCGGAGAGCGTGAATGTCCCGTCGTCTGCCGTAACGAACACTTCAACGTCAATGCTCGCGGTGCGGTTCTGAGAGTCCGTCGCCGTTATCGTTACCGTGTAGATTCCTTCCTCCGTCGGGGCAATCGTCGCGGTGTTGCCGTCAAACGTTACCCACGACTCGCTTGCTGTGTAGCTCACAGAGCCGTGTGCGTTGTTTGGCGTGAGTGTTATTGTCCCTGAAGAATCGGCCGTTATCATCAGTGATGTGCTGTCAGCCGAGAGCGAGAAGTCCCCCGAAATCGGAGGGTTCACAGTCTCCGTGAGAGTTACAGTTACGTTCACTATGGCCGTGCGGTTCTGCGAGTCCGTCGCTGTGATGGTTACTGTGTAGGTTCCCGGTTCCGTCGGGGCAAACGTCGCGGTGTTGCCCTCAAACGTTACCCACCCGTAATTTGCCGTGTAGCTCACTGCACCCTGAGCGTTAATCGCCGTGAGTGTCAGTGTTCCAGTTGCAGGAGGCGTTATCGTCAGGGCCGTCTTGTCAGCACTCACCACAAAGTCTCTGGACGTTGGAGCAGCTCCCGCCGTTACGGTTATATGTATCGAGAACGTGCGGTTCAGTGCGTCGGTCGCCGTTATCACAACGTTATACGTACCCTGTGCGGGAGGCGTGATTGTCGCCGCGTTGCCGTCAAACGTTACCCAGCCGTAATTAGCCGTGTAGGTTATAGGGGGCTGTGCGTTCGCTGGAGTGAGGATGACCGTTGCGCTTCCCGAAGGATCGACGGTGATATTAGTCTTGTCGGCACTCACGATTAACTCACTGCTTGCCGCCTGTACCGTCAGAGTGATTGTGGCTGTTGCAGTGTTGTTTGTCGTTCTGCCGGAGTCGGTTGCCGTGATGATTACCGTGTAAGTTCCCGGGCTTGTCGGTGCGAAGGTTGCAGTGTTGCCTGAGAACGTTACCCAAGACTGATTGGCCGAGTAGCTCACTGTGCCTCTTGCGTTGCCCGGAGTGAGGGTGATAGCTGCAGTGTTCGGGAGCGTGATGGTCTGGCTGGTGGTTCCCGCAGTCAGGGTGAAGTCTCCCGAAGTCGCGGAGGCCGGCCTGACCGTTACGGCAATACTCGCGCTCACTGTGGCAGGAGGTGTTCTGCCGTAGTCGATTGCTGTAATAGTTACGTCATAGCTTCCCGGAACTGTTGGTGCCAAAGTCGCAACGTCCCCGCTGAAAGTTACCCATGAATGTGAGGACCTGTAGGACACACTCCCCAGAGCGTTTGCCGGGTTGAGTGAGATTGTTGCGCTGTTGGGAAGAGTGATTGCCGCAGTTGCCGGTGCATTCAGGGCAAAGACTGCCGTTACCCTAACGGAGATGCTCACGGTTGCGGTGTTGTTGGTAGTTCTGCCGGTGTCCGTTGCAGTAATCGTTACGTCATAGCTGCCCGGAACTGTCGGTGCGAAAGTCGCCACGTCCCCGCTGAACGTTACCCAAGGCCTGTCAGCAGTGTACCTAACGGAGCCTGAGAGCCTTACGGGAGTGAGATTGACTACTGCGCTTGAGGGGAGGTTGATAGCAACAAGATTGCTTGAGGCCCTAAGCGAGAAATCATTAGAGACTGGAGCAGGTGCCGTTACGGTGATTGAGAAGGTGTAGAGCTTGTGAGGGCTCGACGTGGAATTTTCCCCGGAGTAGGCGAGGACGCTCACGTCATATTTCCCGAGAGTTACGCCCTGAAGACTGCTCGTGGTGTAGCTGATTGTGTTGCCGGTTGTCGTGAGGTTCAGCCACGAAGGAACGTTGTAGGGAATGTAGCTGATTGAGCCGGTCAAGTCGCTTGCTGGTATCACGTAGTCTGCTGAAGTTGTCTCGTTTGCGCGGACGGTCCTAGTGAGTGCGCTGACATCAACGGACCCTGAAGCGTAATTCGCACTGTGCAGAGTGTAGCTCACGGGCTGTGTGGTGATGTTGCCGGTGCCTTCCGTCCTTGTGGCCCTGACTGCGAGCATCTTAATTGCGTCGAACGTCCCGCCGGTTGTGCCGAGTGAGGTTATCGGGAGCGTAACTGTTGAGCTTGTCCCGCTGGAGGTTATCGTGAAGCCTGAGTCTAAGACCGTCTGAGCTGCACTCGTCGAGGAGCCGTTGTAGAGGATTAACACGACATCGCTCACCGTTACGGATTTTCCGCTAGCGTCGGGCATGTTGTATGTTCCCGTGTCCGCGCCGTTGTCCCACACATACTTTCCGTCAATGAGCGTCGGCAGTGATGAATTAGTGCTTGCCTTCCAGAAGTTGCTGACGGTGAAGGACACGTTGCCGCTCGAGCCCTCCGTAATGTCAACATAGGAGAGTGCCGTAACTGCTGCGGTGCTGTACTGGTCGCCGTGAGCTGAACCGTCCCTGATTAGTGAGTAGTCCCGGAAGCCCGGTATTACTGCGTTAATCATCTTGAGGGTTGAGTCTTGAGATGCATTCTCCTCAAAGTAGAGAGCCGCGCTGATTGGTACGGCCTTAGTCCCGCTGTAGGATGTCCCGACAATCTTGATGTAGGGTTCTGTGCCGGAGAAGTCGAACGTCATGCTGGCGACTATATCGCTTGATGATAGCTGCTGAAGTGTGTCGAAATCCGGGACATTGTCTCTTGTGTAGTACTTGCTGTCGAACTTCAGGAACGCAACGTAAGGCTTGAAGTACCACTTATACGCACCTGAATCTATGTAGTAATTGTAGCCGCCTGTCGTATATTCCTTCTTGAGGTCTACCTGTTCTCCCTGCACTGACACTGTGAACGGAATCTTTACGGTGAAGTTATAGCCGTCTCCCATGCCGAAATCTGAGCCGCCCTCCAAGAATGAAGCCTCACCGAGTTCGATTATTGCGAGTTCATTATCGCTCTCAAAAATTATGCCCTTTACGTCTGTAGGCATATATTTTGGGCTTGTGGGGTGGAATACGAATTTCGTCTCATAAGCAGGCTGGACGTTCGACAGGAATGCATCCAAGATATACTCATCACCGCTTGCGATTGCAGTGAACTCATCATTCCAAGTCAGGTCGCATGTAGTGCCAGTCCCTGTGGTGCCAAGAAGCATGAAACGCTGCCCCCTAGTCGTGGTCATGGAGCTGTCGAAAGCTGTGGGGTCCGCCTGTGTCCTGAAGACTACGAAGCCGCCCTCCTCAATTTGTGTTTTGCCGCCGTCAGCCTCCACTGTCGTACCTACATTGGGAATATTGCTGTCATCAAATACGATGTTGCCGGTAACTTTCACGGCAAATTCTCCCGTGCTGCCAGTTCTGCGGTTCTCACTGCCTACGTGTGTAGCAAACGCCGTATAGCCCCCGGCTTCTGAGCTGTACCAACCGTCATTGTTTGTGAAAATTGTATCGATGATGATCCACTTACCAACGACGCTTGACAAGGGGTTAGTGCCTGCTATGAACTTAAGATTTCCGTTGATGATGCCGCCCTTGTCGATTTCCAGTTTAGCGTCTGAGTTCACAAGGAGGCTGTTATTCTTTGCCGCAGGGTAGAACACTCCCGAACCCGTGAAGCGGACATCGGAGCTTTCGGTGATCTGAACCTGATAGATTGACGCAGCATCTGCCACTAGGCCGTCTCCCGTTACAGTCTTGCCGTCAATGTAGATTCTTGAGGGCTGTGCGGCTCCGTCAATCCTGAGTGCGTAAATTCCTGAGTAGGGGTTGACGTACCTTGTGAAGTCCAGTCCTGTCCCCCTGTTAGCGTAAAGCTCAATGTTGCTGAGGTAGACGTTGAGGCCGAAATTCTTAGTGTCCATTGAGAGAACGCTGACAGTGCCCATTACGTCAGAACTTGCTGTGCCGTCAATCTTTACGCAGTCGAGGTAAATATCTGATGATTTGCTGGTGAGGGGTGCAAAATTCAGTGTGCCGACCGTGAGTTGTGCAGAAGCTATTGTGCTGTTGATTGAGCCGCTGGAGGTGAAGTTAGCTGCTCCCGGCCTGTCGCTCCTGAGCCAGACATAGCCCACTCCGTCAAGGTTTGTGTTAGCGTCAACGGTGAGCTGTGCAGAGCCGTAAACCAGAAGGTTATCTATCGTAACGTCTGCACTGCGGAAAATCTTCGGGCCGAATGGAGTCTCTGACGTGGTGTAGAGGCCTACATTAGCGTTAGTTCCCGAGATTGTGCCCTTGAAGTTAGCGTAATTGGCTTCTTTGTCGGGCGAGGTGAGGATCAGTGCTGCTTTGTCGAGGCTTGAACCGTCAATCTGGATAGTGCCGTTGCCTGTGATTACCCCTGCGGCCAGAAATCCCCCGTCAATGATGACTTTTCCGGGCTTAGTGATGGTTAGTGCTGTATCGACCGCGTTAATCTTGAGGGTGTTAGTAGTGTTGGTGTAGCCCTCGTATGGGTAAATCTCGTCATATGTTGAAGTGCCCTTCTTGAGGATTGCGTGAGTCTTGAAGGTCGCTGTGCCCTTAACGTCAAAGGATATGGCCTTTCCTGCCTGAATTATGGTGCTGGAGTTAGCGGTGAAGTAAGCGTTTTTCCCCACGAGGACTCTTGGGTTAGTGCCGGTTGGTGCCCAAGCTGCGTACTTAGTTGACGTGTTGACCGAACGCTGGGAGGCGAACACGAGGCTTCCTGCGTCAATGCTGATTGTAGTAACGTCAGCAGAGATTGACGGGAAGGTGAAGTATGCACTGCTGCCGGAGTTGGAGAGTGTGAGAGTTCCAGTACCTGACTTAGTGATGGTAGTATTCTCATAGCCCCCGAGTTTTCCCCTCAGAGTAACATCACTAGAGACGCACAGACTCCCGTCGAGTTTGAGTTTTGCTCCTGCGGTCTCAAGGTTAGTTGACGCACTGCCGGTTACGCCCCTGAGGTCGAGTGTTGTGCCTGAAGTGAGGTCAAGAGTGAGGGTAGCTTTCTTGTCCGCAGAGCCGGTGCCGGTTGCGGTTGTTACGGTGAGGTTTGAGCCCCTTATGGCTGAAGCGTTCCTGATGATGAGTTCCCCGCCAGCATTGATTGTGTAGGTGCTCGCAGTTGCAGACTGTCCGGCATAAGCTCCCACGCCGCTCGCTGAATACCCCGTAACGAGGTCAGCATCATCATCATCAACACCCTTCAGAGCGTGAATGTCTGCGTTCGCCGTGAAGGTTGCTGTAGCTGCGTTGCCGACTGTCAGCGTGAGGCCAAGAGATGAGGCGGTCCCTGTTCCGACTCTTAGGGGAGCATCAATCACTAGGTCATTGCCCTGTGAGAGCGTCCACGTTAATGCTTTGTCAACAACGATTGCTGCAGTACTCACGCTGCCCTTAGTGATGGTGAGCTTGGTCCTGTTGGTGTTGTCCGCACTGACTATGACGTTCTTCGGGTTCCTGACGTTCTTGGGAAAAGTTATGTCCCATGAGCCGCTAACTGGTCCGGGCAGCTGGATAACAGCGTCCTTTACGTCCCATGACGCAGTGGCCTCCGCAATAATCACGTAATCAATGCTGACGGCACCGAAATTGCTGAAGGTGTAAATGCCGTTCCTATTGATTGTGAGGGTCTTATCTGCTGAACTATAGGCCCCCCAATCTCCGCTTGTGTTGGTCTTGGTGATGGTGTAGGTAGCCGCCCCAAACGCTGACGGCACGCACAGCACTACGGCCAAGACAGCAACGAGAAATGCACGAAATTTCCTAGCCAAAGTTATTATCCTCCTTAAGGGTGAAATCAGAGAAATAATATCACACACGCAGGGAAATAGCCCCCGCCATAATAAATCGAACATGTTCTATTTTCCCGTCCATAGGTTATGCCCCCCCAAAAGTTCACCCGTCATGCGCACTCATATTCTGATATACTCTTTGCAGTCAATCTATCCATAAGGAGGAAAATATTTCTCATGGACATTAATGCATTCTTCAACATTGCCGGAGGTGTGGCCCTCTTCCTCTATGGCATAAAGTTAATGAGCGAAGCCCTGCAGCTGATAGCCGGAGACAAGATGAGGCAGCTAATGGGAGCTTTGACCAAGACCCCATTACGAGGAATCTTTGTCGGTATTCTTGTTACGGTCCTGATTCAGTCGAGCACCGGCACAACTGTTATGACGGTGAGCTTCGTGAACTCCGGGCTACTGACGCTCAATCAGGCAATCGGAATAATCATGGGCGCGAATATCGGAACTACAGTAACGGCCCAAATCATAGCGTTCAAGATAGAGGCGTTCGCATTGCCGCTGATAGCACTCGGGGTAGTGATGTCGATGTTCAAGCGGACGAAACAGCTGGCGTATTTGGCGAGCGGGATAATCGGACTTGGCCTTCTGTTTATGGGAATGCGTCTGATTGAGAGTGCCGCCGGAGTAATCTCTCAGCACAAAGATATGTTATTGATGTTGAGTGCTAACCCTCTTACGGGAGTGCTGGCGGGAATTATCCTGACGATAATAATCCAGTCAAGCGCGGCAACGATAGGCTTAACGATGGCCCTTGCCTCACAGGGATTGCTTGACCTCGACGCGGCAATACCCATAATTCTCGGAACGAACTTAGGCACAACGTTGACGGTAATAGTAGTGTCGATGGGTGAGAGCCGCCCAGCAAAACAGGCCGCAGCTGCCCACGTACTGTTCAACCTTATCGGGTCAGTGATATGCCTGCTGGTGCTGCCGTTCTACAAGGAAATCGTAGCCATGAGTGCGGACACGATAGAACGCCAGATAGCCAACTCCCACATGATATTCAACGTAATCATCACGATAATCTTCTTCCCGTTCGTCTCACTGCTTGGCAGGCTGATTTCTGCAATGATTCCGTTACTGCCTGAGGACAAGACTGAGGACGTTATGTATCTTGACCCGACGCTTCTGACCATTTCGAGCGCGTCTGCCGTAGCTGCGGTGAAGGATGAGCTTCTGCACATGGGTAACATAATCGGGAGGATGTTTGACGTGGTTCGTGAGGCATTCTTTGACTATGACTCGTCGAAACTTGAGGAACGCCGCAAGAAATTCGACAGCCTCGAGGACAGCGTGAACAAGATAACCACAGGAATATCTGCGTATGCTTCGGAGATATGGCAGCGCGGAGTGTCAGATGAGGTGTCCACAGTTCTTGGGTGCTACGTGAACGCTTCCCTAGACCTTGAGCGTATAGGGGACCGTGCGGAGAACCTGATAGAACGCTGCGACGCTATGGACAACTATTTATCGCCTGAGGCAATAGAGGAGTTCCGGGACATGTACGACACAACCAACGAGGCAATCAGGCTATCACTGTCCTCAATCGAGAAGGAAGACGCTTCGGAGGCATGGACGGTGATACGGGACATCGAGAAGAAGATAGACTCACAGGAGCGCACCTACCGTAAGAAGCACATAGACCGTCTGAACAAGGGGGAATGCGACCCCGAGAAGGGCGTGAACTTCATAACGTTACTGAGCAACTTAGAGCGTATTGGCGACCACAGCAACAACATAGCCGGTTACACGCTTGACATTCTTGCACTCCACAAGAAGGCGTAAATCAGTGAAGAAATTTCTGCTCACACTATTCGGACTTGCAGTAATAATCTTCTCGTGTTTGTGGTTAAGCATTGACCTGAACCCGGGAAGAGTTACGGCGATATTCGGCTCTCCAGCACTGTACGACAGGAACGGCAAATTATTTCACGTGAGGTTGTCCCCCGACGAGGAGCGGCAGATACCAATACCGTTAAGCGAGATGGGGAAATGGCTGCCGTTGGTGGCGGTGAACGCTGAGGACGGGAGATTTTACCGGCACATTGGGCTTGACCCGCTGGCGATGATGAGGGCGGTTTATCAGGACATAACGCGCGGTGAGATAGTCTCTGGGGCGTCGACGATAACGAGTCAAGTAATCCGTATGGCAGTGTCCGAACGTGAGGGCAGGAAGCGTACCCCCCTGACGAAAATTCGGGAGTTCGTGATGGCGTTGAAGCTGGAACGTGAATTGACCAAGCCGGAAATTCTGGAGGCATATCTGAATCTTGCGCCTTTCGGTGGGAACATTCGGGGGGTTCAGGCAGCGAGCCTAATCTACTTTGGGAAGTCGGCATCACAGATTTCGCCGGGGGAAGCGTGCTTGATGATCGGTATGCTGAAGGGTCCGAGCATTTACCGGCCGGACACTCACCCGAAGGCTGCACGGAAGCGGCGCAACGAGATTATTGCTCTGATGGAGCGTAAGGGAGTATTCACCCACGAGGAGGCAGGGAGGGCGTATCTAGAGGACTTGCCGGGCAAAAAGTTCGAGCTGCCTTCTCGGGCGTGGCACTTTGCGGAAATGGTTATGGCTCTGAACCCCGAAGGTGAGGGGCAATCGCGGAAATTCGAGACCACGCTAGACCTTGAGGCCCAGACGAAACTAGAAGCGATATTGCGTCAATCGTTGGCGGATTTTCCGAGTGAGATAACGTTATCGGCCGGAATAGTCGACAACGAGACCGCCGAACTTGTTGCGTGGGTAGGGAATGCTCGTTTCAGCTACAAGAATGACCCTTCGTCGTGGGTGGATTGCGGACGTTCTCCGCGTTCACCCGGGTCGACACTGAAGCCGTTTGCGTACTTGGCCGCGATTGATGAAGGTACACTCACGCCCTCAACGCTGCTTGCGGATACGTCAATGGCCTTCTCAGGCCGGGCCCCGAGAAATTTCGACCTCAAGTACAGGGGAGCAGTTACGGCAAGAGTAGCGTTGTCTGAGTCTCTGAATGCTCCGGCGGTTCGGGTATTGCGTTCGATTGGGGGGGATAAGGTGTTGAGCCTGATGCGTTCTGCTGGGTTACGGCACCTGACACAGCCCGCGAAATACTACGGGGACTCGCTGATTCTCGGGGGGTGCGATATTACCCTTCTTGAGGAGCTCGAGGCCTTCACGATGATAGCGTCGTTGGGTGAGCACCGTACGTTGAAGCTCCTGAAGGGTTCTGCGCAGACTAGCGAACGTTTAGCGACTGAGGGTGGCTGCTGGCTGGTGAGTGATATGCTCGTGTACAACGGTGAACTGTCGGTGTTTGCCCGCGGGACTTTGGGTGCGAAGTGGCGTGTTGCTCTGAAGACCGGGACATCATACGGGTTGCGTGATGCTTGGGCGGCGGCGTGGACACCAGACTACACGGTGGTAGTGTGGGCGGGCAATCCTGATGGTTCGTCTTGGCCGGGACTTGTGGGAGCGCGTGCGTCGGCACCTGTTGCGGTGAAGATTTTGCGTGCTGTGTCCCCAAAATCCGGGTGGTATGACAGGCCCGGGAGCTTGAGCCTGCGTGAGGTGTGTACGCTCTCAGGGAAGCCCCCGACTGCTATGTGTCCGTCTGTGAAGATGGAGTGGGTGATTGAGGGGGTAACGAAGACTTTTCCGTGTGATATGCACACATTAAGGAGCGGGCAACAGGTAGTGAGTTTGCCTGCGGAGTTCAGCACGAGCCTCAACAGCAAGAATGATTTGAT
>JAFPZI010000186.1 GCA_017417365.1 Synergistaceae bacterium | reverse complement strand
GCCCGAGAAAATCCCTCCTCATTCACATATCCCGCACACGCCCCGAATATCCTCCGAATGTGCACCTCCTCAAGCCAGCTCTGCGCATTCTTCCGCTCAACCTCATTCACAGCGTTCACGAAAAATATCCGCCTGACATGCTCAGGAGGCTTCCTCATACGGCAAATCATGATACACGACTCCATCGGCGAATTGTAGAATAGATTGGGTGCCAGTCCTATGATGTATTCTATCTTGTCGCTCCTCACAAGCTTTTCACGAATCGCTGCCTCCTCCGCTCGGAACAGCACCCCATGTGGCAGCAATATCGCACACCGTCCAGTGTCTGGCTTCAGGCTCGCTATGATGTGCTGAATGAATGCGTAATCCGCTCGGCCCTGCGGAGGCACACCGAAAATATTGCGGCCGTATTTGTCCGTCTCAAAGGCTTTGCGGTCCCATTGGCTTATAGAGTATGGCGGATTCGCTAGCACTATGTCGAACCTCTGAAGACTCCCGCCCTCAATGAATGCAGGACGCTTTAATGTGTCGTCATTCACTATGCGGAAATCCTGAATCCCGTGAAGAAACATATTCATTCTCCCGATTGCTGAAGTAAGAGTGTTGACCTCCTGACCGTAAAGCTTCGCGTTGAGCCACTGCCGGTCATGCTCACGAAGATACAACCTCCTGTGGATTCAGTATTTCGGTCATGAGACGCACTACTGTACGGTTGGTGTAAAACTCCTGCGCTGTGTGGCCGCTGTCGTCCGCAAATTTCCTCACGAGATATTCATAGCCTTGTCCGAGTTCGTCCTCTGGGCAGTTCGCTAATGACAGTGTCAGAGTGCTGAAGTGCTCGAGCAAGTCCTTTAGGAGCTGGTCGGGGAGTCTGTTCTTGTTCGTCCAAGTGCCGCCGCCGAAAATCCCGCGTAACTTCTCGTCATTGGCCTTCTCTATTTCTCGGAATGAGTCCGAGATTGCCCGGCCTGCGTCGACTGTAAGATTCCTGACATCGTCCCAGTGACAGCACTCGGGGATTCGGAACTTGTGAACCTCGTCAAAAGTCTTCGCGTCTTCTCCGTAAACCTTAACGGCTGCTTCTGTCTCCTCGTCCCAAACATCACACATTCTCTTGAAGAATAACAAGGGAAATATATACTGCTTGTACGACCCAGCGTCAACGTGAGTCCTCAGCAACACCGCCGACTGCCACAGGTACGACTCTAACTCCTCAAGGCTAATTCTCATGCAAATATCCTCCTTCGGTCAATAATTCTTTCATCACGTTTTCTGCGGAAATAACCGAACTGAAAGCGCCATAATAATTTCTGCGGATCTCATCGGGTGTGAATGCTGCTTGCTCTTCTTTGGCTGCATAGTTATTCACGGCGAGGGAGTAATTCTTTTCGCGTATCTCCGAGAACGGGACAATCCTGCAAAGCTTCGGAACATCATGATAGTTTTCGTAGAGGGCAAAAACTTTCCTCACGTCGTCTTCCGTCATGACGTTCTGCGCTCTCTGGGGAGTGAATATTCCGGAAGCGTCAATCATGCACACTCGTCCTTGATGGGATTCGGCCTTAGTGTTTCGCAGGAAGATTACGCAAGCAGATACTCCCGTAGAGTAGAACACTCCTCCGGCCAGCGAGATGATGCACTCAAGTTTGCCGGACTCGACGAGGCTGCGCCGGATTTCGCCGTCCCTGCCTCCGCGGAACAACACGCCTTGAGGGAGGATCACTGCGCACCTGCCTTTGACGGGACTCATTGATGCGGCCATGTGCTGAAGCCACGCAAAATCTCCGTTGGACTTCGACGGGCAGCCCCAAAGGTTACGGCCGTAAATGTCTGTGCTGAAGGTTTCTGCTCCCCAGTTCCTTAAGGCGAAGGGAGGATTTGCCACAACGCAGTCAAAAGTCTTGAGCTTCCCGCTGTCAAAGAACTGCGGATTACGGAGCGTATCACCCTGAGCTATGTAGAAGTCGTCAGCTCCGTGAAGGAAGAGATTCATTCTTGCGATTGATGACGTGGCGAGATTGTTTTCTTGGCCGTAGATTTTGCCGTAAGCTGATGTTACGCTCTTGATGTGGTGAATCGCCTCGATAAGCATTCCGCCGGTGCCGCAAGCGGGGTCGTAGACGGTCTCGCCTTTTTCGGGGGACAACAACAGGATCAACAGCTTCACTATTTCGCGCGGGGTGTAAAATTCTCCGGCATTGCGCTTTGAGAGGTCAGCGAATTTCTTGATAAGATACTCGTAGCTGTCTCCCATAACATCTGAGGAGTAATTCTTGTTGCCGACTATGAGCTTTGACATGTGCTCGATTAAGTTTTTGAGGCGTTCGTCTGTGAGCTTGGTTTTGTCCGTCCATTTCGCGTCATCGAAGCTGCTGAAGATCCCGCGTAACTTTTGGGGGTTTGCTCTCTCGATTCCTGACATGGCCGCTGCGATTGCCTTCCCGATGTCTGACGTAAGGTCTCGGAGGTCTTCCCAATGGCAGCCGGATGGGATGACGAACCTGTGAAATTCCGGGAGGGCTGCAAAATCTTTGTCTCCCTTGCTGATTTCGAGAGGGGGTTGTATTTCCTCGTCGTATACGTCTGAGACCCGCTTGAAGAATAATATCGGGATTATGTAGCTTTTGTACTCGTCCTGATTCACCGGGCCGCGAAGGATATTGCAAGCTTCGTAGAGGTGAGAGAATAACTGCTGGCTTGTTGTCTCCGTGAATAATGATAGGGTTTTGTCCTGATATGTGTGCATTAGATGTCTCCGTAATTATGATGTCCGTGAAAGTTATTAATATAGCACACTGCACACGCAAAGAAGACTTGATTTCACCGTCAGATATACCCATTCGAGTTATCGTTATGTCTGATTCACCTCCGCCGAAAAAGTGATTATGATAGATTACTCCGACCAAAAGCTCCTCAAGCTGTTTGCAGATATGAGTCAGGTATATCAACGCTAAGGGGAGTTATCTCCATAAATATTCGGGGCTATATGAATATGAATAAGAAGACACTTCATAACGATTTTTCGGGCACTCTTGGCTTCATTCATGACTCTCAAACGACGAGGTCATAATCAAGAGGCGCAAAGAGTAAGGATGTATCATGTTTAATCACCCTGTGCTAGTATATGTGCAAATTTTTCACAAGGAGACAACCAATTTGCTTACTGGCATTATAGCTTTCATCATAGTCATAGCCGTCTGCGTCATTGTCCACGAGTACGGCCACTACATCACTGCCCGGCTTCTCGGCGTTCAGGTCCACGAGTTCGCCTTCGGAATGGGCCCCGCAATCCTTCAGCACAAGGCCAAGAATAATATGCTCTGGTCGTGGAGGGTGTTTCCGGTCGGAGGGTTCTGCCGTCTGGCTGGAATGAATGAGGACAAAGAGGGCGAGACCGTCATTCCTGGTCAAGGCTTCAACGAACAGCCCGCGTGGAAGAGATTCCTAATCCTCCTCAACGGCTCGGCGTTCAACGTCCTTCTTGCTGTGGTGTTGATGGCGTTGTTCCTCTGGGGGCACGGAACCCTCAACATGGACAGCACGCAGATCGGCGAAATCATGCCCGGCTTCCCAGCAGAACAAGCAGGCCTCAGAGTGGGCGACGAGATTCTCAAGGTCAACGGCACAGCTTCGGCCAAGTGGCGGGAAATGTCCGAACTCATCCGCACTGAGAGCACAAAGAATCCCTCCCTCACCCTCACCGTAAAGCGCGGAGAAGATACCCTCACCCTGAGCGTGAACGTCCCGAACAATGAGCAATACGGCCGCCCAATGCTCGGGGTATCACCGTCGTACGTCCGCTTCGGATTCGTTCAGGCCTGCCGGAGGTCCCTGGGTTACACCTACAGGATGAGCCTAATGATGCTTCAGGGGCTCGCTGAGTTCGTCATGGGCCGTCAGGAGGCAGACGTTACCGGCCCTGTTGGAATCGCTTCGATGTCCGGGCGCGCAATGCAGTCGGGCTTCTGGGGGTTCCTGACGTTCATATCAATCATTGCTCTGAACTTGGGGATTCTTAACCTCTTCCCGATACCGGCTCTCGACGGAGGAAGGTTATTGTTCGTGCTGCTTGAGATTATCACGCGGCGCAAACTTCCCGAGAAGGTAGAGAACTGGATTCACACTGCGGGCTTCGTGGTCCTGATCTCCCTAATGATCCTCGTAACCTGCAAGGATGTATACAATCTGTTCTTCACTCACTAACCATGAACAGCAAGAGACAAGTTATTATTGACGGCCTCACGATTGGCGGGGACGCTCCCGTGAGAGTTGAGAGCATGCTGAAAATTTCTCTGGACAAGCGCGAAGAGTGTCTTGCTCAGTGTGAGAGGCTGATTAATGCGGGGTGTGAGATGGCCCGTGCTGCCCTTCCCGACAAGAAGTTTGCTGAGGACTTACGGCACTTGGTCGCGAACACTAGGCTTGTGATTATGGCGGATATTCACTTCGACCCTGCATTGGCGATTCTTGCGATGGAGGCCGGCTGCCGAGCAATCAGAATCAATCCCGGCAACATGCCACTAGACCGCCTGAACGACGTAATCACCTGCGCTAAGACTCTCGGCGTTGTGATTCGTATCGGCGCGAACGGAGGGAGCATTTCTCAGGCACAATTAGCACAGGCTCAGGGGGACAGGGCCCGGGGGTTGTTCTTGGCCGTGTGTGAGCAGGCGGAATTGTTGATGAGCAACGGTTTCACTGACCTGATATTGTCCGCGAAGTCGTCGAGCGTTCCCGAGTGCGTGAGGGCCAATGAGCTTATCGCAGAGAGGTACCCGGATTTCCCGATGCATATCGGACTTACTGAGGCCGGGCCGGGAGACGGCGGGGTCGTGAAGGGGACTGCGTGTATTTCCGGGCTGCTCTCGAGGGGAATCGGCGACACTCTCAGGGTGTCATTGACCGATGAGCCTGAACGTGAAGTCAGAGTCGGCTACGAGATTCTGAAGGCGTTAGAGCTGCGCACTAGGGGAGTGAACCTGATTTCTTGTCCGACTTGCGGGAGGAGGCGCGCTGACGTTATGAGGCTGGTGAAGATCGTTGAACCTCTGTTAGCGAACCTCCCCGACGGGACTTCGGTAGCAGTGATGGGGTGTGAGGTCAACGGACCAAAGGAGGCCCGCCACGCACAATTCGGGATAGCCGGGACACCCGGGGGAGCTGTGCTGTTCCGTGAGGGCAGGCCTGCTGGGGAATATTCCTTCAGCGAACTTGAAGGGGTCTTGCAGGATTTCCTGAAGGTCTGACGCAATAACTGACTCCCGGACTTGAACTCAGTACCGGGAGCTTTTGCTGTTACACGCCATACTTTTTGTGTGCGTAACCGCTGCGGTAACCCTTGATGAGGTAATCGAGCTTCAGGGCGTAAAGAATCTTCCTGATGAATCTGACATTGCCGAAGACCTTATACATTGCCTTCCAGAATTTAGCTATGCCCTTCCACACGTACACACCTGCGGGAATGTGAACGTTGTTTTGTGCTGCATAATCCAGAAATTCCCTCTGGAAAGCTCCGTTCTTGCTCCCAAGCCACCATCCCAATCTGCGGCTCAAATCCTTCTTGTAGCCCTGCACGTCAAACACTTTAGAGAAGTTATCGAGCTTCCCGAGTGCGTAAAAACCTGCCATAGTGCGCAAACATTTTTCACAGTGCGAACAGTTGTTCATCCCGTGATTGTCTCCGCCGTCCTGTTCGTCTGAACACACAGACAGATATTTTTGTGCAGGTTCAAAGTCTGCGATTGCGGCTTCCTTCTCGACGCGTGTTTTGCCGGAGTCGCAGGAATAGAACGTCAAGTTTTGTGTGCTCATGCAGGGGAGCGCGAAGAGGTCAAAGAATGAGCCGTCAAGAGAGCCGCCGTAACTCATCAGCTTATGTAGTGCGAGGTCCTCATAAGAGTATGCGGAACTGTGGTAGTAGACGTCAAGGAATTTCTGCAGGGCAAAAGCTATTGAGCCTAAGTTTGTTGCGTAGAAGTAGTAGAAAGCTACATATGGGGGCTGAAAGAATTTGTAGAACGTATCGAGGTTAGTGAAGCAGCCTAAAGTGTCCAGACCGATATTTTGCGCTAATGATTTTACGCGGTGCAGAATTTTGGTGAACTCCTTAGCAATTGCTTCCCTGTCATCATTGGTATCATGGAAGCCAGTAGAACTTACTAACAGGTGGGTTAAGTTGTACTTCTTTACGCTGCAGCGGGTCTTGGTGTATATCGTGTAGAACGAATCAACTCCGCAGGAACAACCAGTAGCTGCCCCCCCCCCCCCCTGATACTTTCTGCAATGATTCGTCAGTAGTTTTACCGATCAGCTTCATGGGGTAGAGCGGAAAATTCGCGTTGTACTTCGCCATAAGGGGGATATAGTCGTCGTTCATCTGCTGGAAAAGTCTCTCAGTCATCGGAGCCTCAAACTCTATGTCATATCCGTTCTCTAGCCCTGTGGACATCAGACCCATAACGAAAGTATCACTGCGCTCCGGGCACAAATACTCCTCATATCTGCGCTCAAAGTCATAGTGCAGCTCCCTAGTCTCAAAGACTCCCGTGTTGGGATTCGTCATTGAGACATCCGCCGCCAAACGTACAGCTTCGCCGAAAATTTCGGACTCAACATGCCGCACATGAGGGGCAGAAATATGAATTACGCCTCTTGACATGCAATAACCTCCTGTAAATGTGCTGCGTCAATTATACTATATAGTCTTGATGACCCTGCAAGGCACCCCCGCCGCAAACACCCCCGCAGGCACGTCCCGAGTTACCACGCTCCCAGCACCAATCACGCTGCCTTCTCCGATAGTTACTCCCCCGATTACCGTAACGTTCCCGGCAAGCCAGCAGTTGTCCCCAATCGTTATGGGCTTTCCGGCCTCAAGCTGAAGGACTCCTCCGTCGGGTGTGGGCTTCGCGTTCCTGTCCTGCCAGCGCAAGGGGTGAGTCGGTGTCAGCAGTGATACATTGGTTCCTAGCATGACGTTATCCCCAATCCTCACAGGACACACATCGAGTATCGTAGTGTTGAAGGTGGCGTAAAAGTTCTTGCCGATGAAGATATTTATGCCATAGTCGAAGAATATCGGTCCCTGAAAATATATCTCGTCGCTGTAGTTCGGCAGGAGTTCCCGGAGAATCGCTGCCCTTGCTTCCTCGTCGGTGTCGTGGAGGCGGTTATAGTCCTGGCAGAGCCTGTGTGCCTTAGTCCTCAGCATGCAGAGTTCATCATCAGCAGGGTTGTAGAGTTCCCCGCGTATCATCTTTTCGCGTTCAGTCATTGCCCGCTGCCTCCTCGAGGGTGTTTACTGCCTTGATTGACCTGCAAAGACCGGCCGCCTGAAGTTTCTTGAGGGACGAAGAAATTCCGTCAGAATAGTGGTCAAGCCATTTGTTCCTGCCCTTCGTCATTGGGTACAGAAAGTATGAAGGAATAGATTCGCCCGTCATAGCCATAATGTTTACTACGCTGCCAGACGACAACGACACGAACGCATGAGACGAGAAATCGTGATTCAGCTGCATAACTTCCCAAGGGACTGATGAGTTCTCCATGACCGTTAAGCCGTTGTCCCGGTAGACTGTCCTGCGGTCTCTCGGGTGCATCTTCACGAGGAGATTTTCACGTCCTACAATGTCCGCAAGCCTCAAGACCAGCTCAGTCTCTCCTACAGAATTTCCGTCTATGTCCGTAGATGTCGCGAAGTAGATATATTTCTGCGGGAATTTTACTCCTGAAGGGTCATAGCTGAAAACTGTATTAAGAATCCTCAGAAAGTTTTCGTCGGGCTTCAGGGGAGGCAGCTTTGTGAACGAGAAACCAGCCCTCTTGTATTCTTCTGCGTGGTCAATAATTTCGGGGTGAAAACATATGAAGTTGGAGCTTCTGCCAAGAATATCCTTCCTGCCGGATAGAACGCTGAACAGGTGCATAAGGCTTACAGTTCTATGCTTCCAGAATTGCTTCCTCATGGACAATATTTGTGAGAGCACCATATCGTAGCAGAATATCCCCTCCTCAAACACGTTGCACACAGGAATCTTTTCCCTGCCCTCACGTTTTGAGTCCCTCACTGATTTAGAGAACGCCGCCCATACAAGCCTCAGAGTGTTATAGTAGCATATCTCGTCATAAATAGTATTCTCGTCCCATAACATTCCGTAATATTTGCTGTCGCCTCCGAAAAGTCTGAATATCTCCCGCAGCTTCTCTGTACGGTTTGTGTTGTAATCAGCACGATAGTTCTCGACATACTTTACACGGCTGAACAGGCCGGTCTTCCCTAATCCTTCCGCAACTTTGTCGGCACCTATGCTGTGGTCCGAGATAATAATATCGGCTTCATCATCAGGGTACAGCTTAAGCTTCATCTGCAGCGAAATAATAACTTGCATGTACGTATTGCAGATCATTAATACTCTCAACGGATTTGCACTCCTTATAGGGTATAATTTCAAGATATTATATATTACCATTCACACAAAATTCATGAAGGGAGAAAGTTTTTCTATGGTTCAAGGATCTATGTTAGTAGTTATTCTTGTCGTTGCCATCGTCTTAATGGTCTTGCTGATCTCTAAGATGAAGTTTCACCCGTTCGTCGCACTTTTTGCCGTTGCCCTCGCTATGGGTCTGGCCGTCGGAATGGCTCCCGCTAAAGTCCTCGACACTATCCTAAACGGTTTCGGAGGGACCTGTCGTGGAATCGGTATCGTTATCCTTCTCGGGACAATCATCGGAGCAATGCTCGAGAAGTCTGGAGCTGCCTTCACTATGGCCGACTCGGTGCTTAAGGTCGTAGGTGAAAAGCGTCCTGCCCTCGCAATGAGCTTAATCGGCTGGGTAGTCTCGATTCCTGTCTTCTGCGACTCTGGGTTCGTTATCCTGTCCTCGCTGAACAAGTCATTAGCGCGCCGGAGCAAAGTCGGCCTCTCAGTGATGGCTATAGCTCTGTCGACCGGCCTCTACGCTACTCACACGCTCGTACCCCCAACGCCCGGCCCCATAGCAGCCGCAAATGAGCTGCATGCAGATCTCGGAATGGTCATCATGTGGGGAATCGCGGTGTCCATCGTGTCAGTTCTAGCGGGGTATATCTATGCCCTAATCGCCGGGCCTCACCTCCCCGTGCCGTTCGACGAGGAACAGACCGCAGGTGAGTCCTACGAGGAGCTCAAGGCCAAGTACGGGACTCTTCCGTCAGCGTTCAAGTCGTTCGCTCCGATTCTGATTCCGTTAATACTAATCGCGTTCAGTTCGTTCATCAGTTACCCATCAACTCTGGCGAAAATCGGCGGCAAAGAGTCAACACTCTACGTAGTTGCAACGTTCTTGGGCAATCCCGTTATAGCCCTCTCGATCGGCGTAATTCTGTGCTTCTTCCTCGCTCCGTTCACTGAGGAAGTTACTAACGGCTGGATTGGTGCGGGTGTCAAGGACGGCGCAAATATCATCATGATTACTGCGGCAGGCGGCGGACTCGGTGCGGTTATCGCGGCTTCGGGTGTCGGGCAGTATATCGGTGAGGCTTTGTCGAGCTACAATTTCGGGATATTCCTTCCGTTCATCATTGCGGCGGCACTCAAGACAGCTCAAGGTTCGTCAACTGTGGCAATCGTTACAACTGCGCAGATTATTGCTCCTATGCTCGGTTCGCTTGGGCTGGGTGCACCTATGGGGGGAGTTCTCGCGACTCTGGCTATAGGGAGCGGCGCAATGGTCGTGTCTCACGCTAACGACTCGTACTTCTGGGTTGTGAGTCAGTTCAGTGATATGGACCTCAACACAGCGTACAAGGCTCAGACTATGGCGACGTTGATTCAGGGAATCGTGGCGGTCTTGGCCATCTACGGAATTTCCCTGTACGTCCTGTAAATTCAGCATGCCCCTCCGGCTCAAACTGGGGGGGCGGTTCTCCAGAAAGGTATCAAGTTATGAGCAAGAATAAGCGCGTTTTGGTTCAGTCAGCAGTGAGCTTTGTTGTGCTGTTCGGATTATTCATAGTGATTAATTGTTTCTCGACCTACAGAAGTTTCTATAACGTATACATTCCCAAACTTAAGGAGGACAGCGGCAGGATAAAGGATTATTCCCGGAAGTTCCTTGAGGCGTATCCTTCCCTGACGTGGCTTATGGATTACTGGCAGGAGAATTATTCAAACCTTGATGTATCACGGTCATCACTGCATGACACAGCAAAATATGCCTCACTTCCCAGAGAACTTATCGCAAACAGAAAGTCTATTACTTCCGAACAGGCTCAAGCACTCTCACCTGAACACCAAAGATTATTCGCCGAGTTCTGCTACAGGGAGATACTCAGCAGGTTAGACGAACTGAAGGATAATATGCAGATGCACAGCTTGTACATAGTGAGGCCTCTGAAGGATAAGGACGCTTTCGTGTTCTACTTCAGGGATTCCGACGAAAAAATAGAACGTGTTCTATTTCTCGGCAGCACACTCCCATTCACCATGTCAAAGCACCCGATGATTCAGGAAATGTATTCTACGGGAAAAGAGCCGCAAGAATTTGAGTTTGTGAGGGTCAAAGATTACTACGAGGACGGCTCCGGCAGGGCAGAAGATATTCTGTACGACTACGAGCCGTTATTAGCTGACGGAAAAATTTTGGGTCATATCTCAGCAGCATTCTTTGAGACAGATGTCAAGAGAGCTATTTTCTATGAGGTTGTTGCAATAGAGTCTGTGAACGTTGTGTGCTTCGTCCTTCTGGGGGTATTATTGCTGTTTATCATGTATCGGCAGGTCTTGGAGCCGCTGTCAAGAGTTCAGCATAACATACGGGATTACGCAGAAAACAAGGACAGTGCTTCGGTGATACGTGAGCTGCAGAAGATAAAGTCCCGCAACGAAATCGGGAGGCTTGCTGACGACATGTCTTCACTAGCTGCGGAACTTGACCACTATACGGAGGAGATCGCCAAACTCTCAGCGGAGAAGGCCAAGTTAGACTCTGAACTCTCACTGGCTGCGTCGATTCAGCAGGACGCTCTGCCAAACGATTTCTCGGGCATAACGGGATTTCAGCTGTTCACGTTCCTCAAACCTGCCAAAGAAGTCGGGGGTGATCTGTATGATTTCTTCATGCTCGATGATGATCACATTGTTCTTGCTGTCGGGGATGTCTCCGGGAAGGGAATATCTGCGGCCCTGTTAATGATGAGGGTGAAGACCCTGCTCAAAGATGCCGCGCTCCTCACTCACGCCTCACCGCTGGAAATCATCAATAACGTAAACGCCATGCTGTGCGAGGACAATGACGCTATGATGTTCATAACTTTGTGGTTCGGGATAATGACGATCTCCACAGGTGAAATTGTCTATGTGAATGCCGGACATGAATACCCGTTAATCAAGGACAGCAGCGGAATTTTTACGGTTGAGAGGTCAGGGCATTCGAGGCCGTTAGCGATAAACCCCAACGCAAAATTTTCTGAGGGCAGGCTGACCCTGAAGCATGGTGATACAGTTTTTGTGTACACTGACGGTGTCCCGGAAGCGACTAACGAGAATAATGAACAGTTCGGGCTTGAGAGGCTCGCTGAGTATCTGAACGAGAAGCCGGAGGACAGTCCGAAGGAGCTCACTAATTCATTGCTGGAGCGTCTGAATAACTTTGTTGGTGAGGCTCCGCAGTTTGACGACATTACGATTTTGTGTGTCAAATATTCATGACACGATATTTATTTACACAGGAGGATAGCATGAACAAGAATATTTTCCGCGAATACGACATCAGGGGCATTGCTGACTCTGACCTCAATGACGAGACAGTTACCCTAATCGGCAAGGCTTACGCTTCGTGGCTCATCCGTAACGGCGTAACGGGCAGCATCACAATCGGAGGGGACGCACGCCTATCTACTCCCCGCATCAAGTCCGCAATGACTCAGGGCATAACTTCAACGGGCCTCAACGTTATTGACGTGGGACTGGTTACTACCCCCATGCTCTATTGGAGCCAGATTCACTTTGGGGTCGAGGGCGGAGTGATGGTTACCGGCTCGCACAACCCTTCCGACATGAACGGCCTCAAACTCTGTTACGGGCGCGCGACTCTCTGGGGAAATGAAGTGCGGACAATCGCAGACATTGCAGAAGCCGGGAACTTCGAGACTGGTCAGGGGAAATTGTCCCACGCAAAAATCGATGATGACTACCTGAAAATGTTAGTCTCACACTTCATCCTGCCCTTCACCAAAAAATTCAAGGTAGTATGCGACTGCGGAAACGGGGCTGCCGGACCAACTGCACAAAGATTCTTCGAGATGCTCGGCTGTGATGTGGTCTGCCTCTTCGACGAACCCGACGGACGTTTCCCCAACCACCACCCTGACCCTCAGAAGCGAGAGAACTTAGCGGCCCTCATTGAGCGCGTCAAGTCAGAAGGTGCGGACGTTGGCATAGCGTTTGACGGGGACGCTGACCGTATCGGGGTTGTTGACGACAAGGGCGAAGTGATTGCTGGTGATAGGTTGATGTCGCTGTACTGGGCGGACATTCTCAAGGACCACAAGGGAGCCAGAGTGCTTGTTGAGCCGAAGTGCAGCATGGTTCTTCCCGAGAGTGCCGAAAAGTGTGGGGGCAAACCGTTTTTCTGGAAGTCCGGGCACTCAGTAATCAAGGCCAAAATGCGCGAGATTGGTGCGCTCTTTGCGGGTGAATACTCCGGGCACATGTTCTTTGCTGATGAGTTTTTCGGCCACGATGATGCCTTCTACGCTGCCGGAAGGTTACTGCGGATTCTCTCGGACAGACAGCACCCCCTCTCAAGATTAATGCTGTCGTACCCAATCTACCCCTCAACGGACGAGATGCGCCTTCCCTGCGACGACGACGTGAAGTTCCAGCTTGTTGACAGAGTAACCGCTAAGGCCAAAGCAGAACATGAAGTCAGCGACCTCGACGGCGTGAGGATAATCTACCCCGACGGCTGGGGCCTGATCCGAGCGTCGAACACTCAGCCGGTAATCTCCGTACGCTGCGAGGGACGGACACAGGAAGCTCTGGAGGCAATCATGAAGGACGTTAAGGCCCGCGTTCTCGCTGAAGGAATGCCCGACTTCGAATGGACATTCTGAGCGCGACAACTCAGGCACAACCCCAATACGGAGTCATCCTCACTAATCCCCCGCTGCCTCTGGAGACTCCCGAACATTCACAGCTGGAAATCGGCTTCGGCAACGGAGAATTTACCGTGCAATACGCGGAGGCTCACCCGAAAGTCATGCTCTACGGCGTGGAGATCTCCCAAGCCTGCGTCCTGAAGTGTGCTCGTCGTGCTGCGGGGCTGGGCAACCTCCGAATCCTCAACACTGATGCTAGATACATGCTCCGTGAAGTCTTCAGGCCCGAGTCGTTGGAGCGAATCTTTATGCAGTTCCCCTGCCCTTGGAGCAGCAACAAACAGGCTCACAGGCGCGTAACGGCTAAAGATTTCTCCGACGGCCTCGCGAGTGTGCTTAGGGTTGGGGGGGCTTTCGAGATGCTCACGGACGACGAGCCGTATTCTCTGGAGGTCAGGGAGGTATTAGGGCGGCATGAGGCACTTGAGCTTTCTGCGTATGAGGTCAACCCAAAGAGGGCGATAACGACCAAGTACGAGCGGACGTGGCTTGAGGAGGGCAAGAACATTTACCGTGTTGAGTTCACGAAGAGGGCAAAATTCGCGGCAGAGAGGCGGACAGTTCAGGAAATGCACATAAAGATTAATCGTCAGGTGTCGGGCCAAGACCTGGAGGCTTTGCGGAACGTTGAGGGCAAAGAGGGGGCAAAAACTTTCTGGAAGTTCGGCAGAGCTTTTAGTGATGGTGAGAGCTGCCTTCTTGAGACATTGACCAGCGATGACGAGTTCATGCAGGAGTTCTACATCATGATTATTCCCCGCGACGGAGGTACTTTGCTGCGTCTCGACAAGACAGCTAAGGCCTTCCTGACTCCGGCGGTTAGGGCGGCACTGTCGGACTCTGCGGCCCGGCTCGATGAAGGACGTTAGGCCCACGTCGGGGCGTGTGGTCTCGGCGTTGTTCAGCATACTCGGCAGGAGGGTTGAGGGAGGGAGGTTCCTTGACCTTTTCGCCGGGACTGGGCGTGTTGGGCTTGAGGCCTTGAGGAGGGGGGCTGGGTCGTGCGTGTTCGTGGAGAGCGTGAGGGCCCGTGCTGAGGAGTTGAGGCTGAGGGCTGGTGAGTCGGTAGTTCTTGGCCTTGAGGTTAGGCGGGCGGTTTCGTGGCTCAGTAAGAGGGGGATGAAGTTTGACGTGATATTTGCTGACCCTCCGTACAGTTCGGGGTGGTGTGAGGCTCTTCCGGCGGTGCAGAACTTGAACGCCCTCTTCGCTGATGATGCCGTGATGGTGGTAGAACACTCCGTGCGTGAGGTCCTGACGCTCAGTGAGAATCCCAACGGCCTCGAGGTAATTTCTTCGCGGGAATACGGCGAGACATGCCTGACGTTTATTCGTCGTGGTCAAGAATGAATCTCTTGCTGACCCTCTTAACCTCCTTAATCTTGGCCGGAAGTTTCCGCTTTGACGAGATCAATACCCCGTCATCGTCGAGCCTGCCCAGACAACGCTGCTTATTTCTGGGCTTGCCTTCCTTATTCCTGTAGCTGGTAACTTCGTAAACATATATTGCATTATTGATTTTTCGCTTTATAATAGTGCTCATAAATGACACCCCTTCACAAAGACTTTTCCCTAAAGGCCAGAGATAGATTTTACAACTACATTTACAACTACAGAAATCTTTGACGAGTTTAGTATATAATTGCCTTCACAAACCTGAAAGGATGATTACATGACCTCACGTTCTGTGCGCAGGCAAGCCATCGCCAACATAATTCCAGCAATCATTGTGGAAATCATGATGTTAATCTACAACTTGGCGGATACCTTCTTCATTGCCCGGACTAATGACCCCCTCCAGCTCGCGGCAGTCTCTCTGGCTGCTCCCGTGTTCCTCGTCCTAATCGCTATGGGAATAATCTTCATGGCCGGAGCTATGTCGTTCATCTCGCGCTCACTCGGTGCAGGACAGAAGGAACGTGCCGACAACATTGCCTCGTTCTGCGTGTGGGGGAGCATCACCGTCGGTACGGTCATGGCAGTAATCTTCATGTTCTTCATCGAGAAAATCTTACGCACAATAGGAGCGAGCCCCGAGACCTTCAGGCTTGCCCACAGCTACCTGTCGATAGTGATAGCTTCCGCACCGTTCGTGTTGTTCTCGATGGCCTGCGGAGGAATTATGCGCGCGGAGAACCATGCAGCCGGCGCAATGTTCGGGCAGATTTTCGGGAACATGCTTAACGTTATACTTGACCCGATAATGATTCTCTACTTCGGCTGGGGCATAACTGGAGCGGCAATAGCTACAACTGTGAGCATAGTCGCCGGAGCCTTCTACTACGCTGGGTATTTCTTGACCGGCAGATCATCAATCAGCATTCACGTAAAGCACTTCAGGACAGGGAACGGAATAGCTTTTGGGGTCTTGGCCATAGGGGTTCCTGCTTGCCTTGACCTCTGGCTGATGAGTATTGCTCAGATAATCATGAACTCCCTGATGTCTGCCTATGGTGATATGGCTGTGGCTGCTGCCGGAGTAGTGATGAGGGTTGACCAGATTACGGGGCTGTTCGCGATGGGTGCCGGGCAGGGGATTCAGCCGCTGTTAGGGTTCTGCGTTGGAGCGAAGGACTGGGAACGCTATCGGGCAATGCTCAGGTTCGCGCTGAACTTCACGGTAACTTTGAGCCTCCTGATGGTCGGACTGTGTTACGCCTTCACGGGAGATATAGTGTCCGTGTTCCTGAGTGAGCCGGAAGCCTTCGGGTATGCGGTGAAGTTCCTGCACATAAAGTTATCCAGCAGTATATTATTCGCGGTATTCTTCATATTCATCAATGCGCTTCAGGCTATGGGGGCGGGGAGGGCGTCATTCATTCTGAGCGTGTGCAGGCAGTGCGTGCTGTATATGCCGTTATTATTTGTGCTGGATAGATTCTTCGGGGAGTACGGGATAATTTCTGCTTTGCCCGCTGCGGAACTGCTATCACTTCTGCAGACGGTGATAATCTACGGACGAGTAATCTTTGACCCAAGAAAGCTAAACTATTCGGAATGAGGAGAGGCAATGAAGATCAGAGCAGTTTACCCGGGCTCGTTTGACCCGATCACCAACGGACATATATACATTGCGGAACGTGCGGCGGCAGTGTTCGACGAGGTAATAGTGAGCATTCTCGTCAATGAGCGCAAGACTTCGGCCTTCAGTGTTGAGGAACGGTGCGCTATGGCCAGAGAGAGCCTCTCTCACGTGAAGAATATCACTGTGGACAGCTTCAACGGACTCCTTGTGGATTACGTGAGGCAGAAGGAAGCCGGAGTGATTGTGCGCGGACTTCGGGCAATGAGCGACTTTGAGTATGAGTTTCAGATGGCATTGATGAACAGGCAGCTTGCACCCGAGATTGAGACGTTCTTTATCGTTACTGACCCGAAATATTCGTACGTGTCGAGTTCGAGCGTCAGGGAGATATTTCACTTCGGGGGGACGGTTAAGGACGTTGTGCCTTCGGGGGTCTGTGAGCGTCTGAAGGAACGTTACAGCCTATGAATATCCTTCAGCCTGACGCCGTCTTCCGTAATCCAGTAATGATTCCCGCTGGCGTTGAAGCCCAACACTACTGACGATGCCGCAGAAGGTGCGCTGAACTCGTAATCACGCTGGAATATATGCCCCGAGATTATTCCGTCCTCCTCAAGTTTCAGCCTCAGCAAGTAATATTTGTGTTGAGCTTTGATCATAGACTGGGCAGCCTTTTCGGACACAACGGACCCCTTCAGCACCGTAAAACCTCCCGGACTCACGAAACCTTTAGCGTCCGCTCCAGAATTACTATTGCGGCAGAAAAGATATCGCCTTCCGTCCGTATCCTCAGGGACCGGCGAAAACACATCGTAGCTCATCGTCGCGATTATCAGCTTCATGTTGTCCATAAATTCCGCCATCACTGCTTTATCCGCTTCCTTCATGACCGTCCGGCTGTAGGTGTTCTTCGTCAGGACTATATACCTCCCGCAGTCCCGGGCATCCTTCACTAGTTTATCCTCAAGGTAGCGGATTAGTGCCTTGTTCAAGTCGTGGCCGGTGAAAGCTACTACAGCATTCCAGTAGAAATTCTCGCTGCCCGACTGATAGTCCCTCAAGTGCTGGCGGAGTCTCTCCAGCATGTCTTCAGATTCGCCTATGTATACGGAATTTGAGCCGTTGTTGTCCCGGCAGAACAGGAAATATACTCCTGCCTTGCTGATGTCATCGCTTTTATAGTCCTGAATCTCTGTGCGTGGAATCTTGACGGCCATACCGTTCCAGTTCGAGAGTTCCGCAGTAATTATGCTGTCAGCCGTTCCGTTCACGAGGAACAATTCCATTTTTCTGCCGTAAATTTCGATCTCCTCCAGTCAAAATTATTCCCACTTGTCGTATTTCCAGATGAGCTGAATGAACCTGCTGCTGAGTGAATTTCCCGGAAAACGCTTGGACATTTCGGGGTTGTAGGTCAGGGTTATCGTGGTGTACCTGTCTGGTGTCCATACGTTTCGGAGCATGATTTTTCCTGCAGCACGTGTATTAGCTGTTGGGGTCTCGTGGCCGGAACCGTAATAGGCGTTGAACCCCTTCTGCAGTGCCTCATAAAATTTCCTGTCCGCCTCAGCGTTCCCCATGCTCTGGAGGTAGACGGCCTTAGAGTTCAGGATTTTCTTATTGTAGAACCCGAATACGTAATACGCCGGATAGCCTTCGAACATTCCTTCCATTGTGAGGGACTCTTTGCGTGGGGTGAGGACTCTTGAGCCGCTGTTCTCCATGCGCTTTTGGACTCTAGCGAACTTCAGGCCGAACTGCAGGGACATGAAAGCGTCGGCACTGTTTGATACGGCTTGGGCTTCGCAAGTGAGTCCGGCAATCAGCAACAACGCACACAAAAATTTTCTCATGCATACATCTTCCTTCCTGATGATTGGGGAACTTCACGGCCCAAGAGTTCCGCTGTCTCTATCCATTCAGAAATTACTGTGCTGACGTTGCGGAGGGCTTCTTCTGGGGTTGAGCCGTCGGCCATGCATCCGGCGAGTTCGGGGACTTCGGCAATGAACCTGTTATCCTCGTCGGACCAGTATATTATTTTCCTGTATTTATCCATCACACTACCTCCAGTAAATTAATGCAGCCTGTACTTGAGAATTATTCCGCGTACCTGCTTGACTTGATAGGCTTTGGCTTTGTTCCCGTCAGACTGTATATTGATGATTTCGTCTATGTCTTCGTGCCAGTATATGAAGTGGCTTCCCTTGACTCTGTGGTGAAAGCCTAAGTAGTCAAGGAGTCTCTGAAGGTCAGAGAACAAAATATTATTATCCCTGCCCGAGTCTAAGACAGCCCCTAAGATTTTGAGTATTGCTGTCATTTATCAATATCCCAGTGAGTAAGAGATTCCCTCGCGGCCTCTTCGTAGTCCTCCAAGTCTTCAAGGTACTCTGTGATTATGTTCTTCAGAAACACGTCAGGCTTCTTGTTGTGCTTTATGCTCCAAAAAATTCACCCGTTCCTGAAGTTCCGGCGTAAAGTCTAACAGAACTTGCGGCATGGATTATTCTCACTCCTCCCTAAAATTCCCACTCAAGGTATCGTGCTGCCTGTGCCTCGTGTCCGCTCCCAAAACTGAAGAACGCTTTATACTGCCTCGAAGACCTGCGCTTAATTCTTGCCGTCAATAATTCAGCTTTGGCTATAACCTTGTAGTTCTTGTCGAGAAAAATCATAGTCCCTCCGAAATTCACGTTATGAGCGTTCCTGTTCCTGATTACCACGCTAAGGCTCCTGAAGCTGTAGGAGATACTCCCATAGGACAGCCCGGCCCGGCCGCGAATACTGCCATTCCTGAGGACGGCCTCAGAACTTCCCGCCAGCATCAGCAGAACGACAGCCATCACAGCAAATTTATACTTCAGCTTCAAACCACATGCACTCCCAGTAAAATATTGTGAAATGTTAATATGATAGCAAAAATTTTTGTCCAACAGGTGATGATTATTATCAACAGACCGCCATACTTCCCAATGATGATTGACCTTCAGGGAAAACCAGTGCTCATAGTCGGAGGAGGCAAAACAGCTTCCCGCCGAGCCCACACACTCCTACGCTGCGGAGCCGTCATTCACGCCGTCAGCCCCGATTTCTCCCCAGACTTCCCCCAAGACTCCCACAGACTCACACGCCCCTTCTCCCCGACCGACATTCACCCCGCCCTCGCCCTCGTCATCGCCGCAACAAACACCCGCACCGTCAACCGCCTCGTCCACGACACCGCACAAGCCCTCCGAATCCCCGTCAACGTCTGCGACTCACAAACCGAGTGCGACTTCTTCTTCCCGTCCCTCATCAACTGCGATAACGTCGCCGCCTCAGTCTGCACCGCCGGACTCTCCCCAACTCTCACACGAAAACTTTCCGACAGACTCCGAAAAGTCTGGTATTCATGGGTTAGTGAGGCCCGATGACTGTGCTATAATACGCGAAAATTCATGGGTCTAAACGCGGTAAATACTAACTGTAGGTATTTTTATGTAGTGTGATATATGCTATAATGCTTAGTGTCCATAATTGATTACAATTTTTCAGAGGTATCACAAATTTAGCATGTCGTAGATTATTCGTATTAACACATATAATTGCGCGGCAGGTCGGGAGGAATATTGTTTGAGATCAGATCGTGAAAGATTGCGCAGTCCTTACCCCCAAAAGAGGACTAAGGGCAGCAGTCGCAATGACAGACGCGGCGGCGTATCAGTCGGATTCTGCTGGGCGTTCGGTTTCGTAGTGTGCGCAACGTTCGGCCTTGCGTTGTTCCTGATGTTCTCTGCGGGGAACTTCAGCTTTTCCCCCGGCGGAGGCGGCGTGGAACCGGCTTGGGGCGGCAATGAAAACCTCACCACAGCTAGTCTCGTCCACGTCGAAGTAACAGACCTCGACCTTCCGTCAAACCATTCGGACTCTGCTGACCTTTACGCTGAGGAGAGGAGCAGCAATATTCTTGAGGAGTTCGGACCGTTTCCTAAATATTTGTCGGGCTATGAGAGCATAATATTGAGTGCCACAGACACAGGGACCAACCTTCCTGAGCCTGAGGACGAAGAGGAAGATGATGACCTCGTCGCAGTCGTACCCATTCCCGCAAGGACACCAGCACCCGTCCTCACGGAGAACGGCCCCTCGTGGCGTGAACACATCGTCAAGTCCGGCGAGACTCTTTCTGATATTGCGGCGGCTTACGGCGGAATCACTGCTCAGGACATCCTCAAGGCCAACGGGCTTCGGGACGCAAACAAGCTCGCGGAGAATCAGCTCCTCCTGATTCCGATGGACTCATCACACGTTGAGGACACGTTAGACGAAGTCCGCACCCGTCAGATGAGAATCGCAGCGTCAACCGAACAGCTCGAGCCTATAAAGTTCAAGGCCTACGTTGTCGCGCCCGGGGACTCCCTGTGGTCAATCGCCAACGCCCAGAACATCGAGGTTGATACCCTGCTCGGAAGCAACTCGTTCAGGACTTCAGCCAGACTCAAGCCCGGCGTTGTCCTAAGAATCCCGAATCAGGACGGAATATTCTACGTCCTCAAGCCCGGCGAGACCATTGAGGCAGTCAGCAAGCGTTACGGTGTCAGCATGAGCAAAATCAAGATGGTCAACGCAGACAGGGACATAGCTTCCCTCAAGCCCGGTGAAGAAATCTTCCTTCCCGGCGCAAAACCCGAAGGCCTCATCGAACGCAGAGACACCACGAGAGTCGTCGAAGTCAGGAGGCCCACACCCACTCCCGCACCTACACCGGCAAAACCCGCAAAACCAGCACCCAAACCCGAGAAGCCCTCAGGCAGTGAAGTGGCTGTGCGCAGGGCCAAAGGCGGATTCAGGTGGCCGGTAATGGGCAGGATTAACAGTCCCTTCGGTTGGAGGCAGCACCCGATCACAAGGCGTAAGGACTTCCACACAGGAATAGACATCAAGGCCGGACGCAACGACCCAATCAAGGCAGCTGGAGGCGGAAGAGTCGCGTATTCCGGCTGGATGGGAGGCTACGGCAAAGTTCTGGTCATTGAGCACCCAAACGGCCAGTCAACACTATACGCGCATTGCAGTACGTTATTAGCAGGGAAAGGAGCTAGCGTGTCATCAGGTCAGCTTGTCGCGAGAATTGGGACAACAGGACGTTCAACGGGCCCGCATTTACACTTTGAGGTCCGCAACGGCAACAGCCCCGTAAATCCGATTAAGTACCTGAGCAGATAGAATGGCAAAATATGTATTCATCACAGGCGGTGTAGTATCGTCATTAGGCAAGGGCATAACGGCAGGGTCAGTAGGTACCCTCCTCAAGAAGCGCGGCCTTAAGGTCTCAATCCTCAAGGTTGATCCGTACCTCAACGTTGACGCAGGGACGATGAATCCCTTCCAGCACGGAGAAGTGTTCGTTACCGACGACGGAGCGGAGACGGATTTAGACTTGGGGCACTATGAGCGTTTCATTGACGAGACATTGAGCGAGAAGAACTCAATCACTACGGGAAAAGTCTACTCGAGCGTAATCAAGAGGGAGCGCAGGGGCGACTATCTCGGCGGGACTGTGCAAGTTATCCCCCACATAACGAATGACATTCAGGAGAAGATTATTCGTGCTGGTGAGGGGCTTGACGTTCTCATAGTGGAGATTGGGGGGACTGTTGGGGACATTGAGAGCCAGCCGTTCCTTGAGGCAATCCGGCAAATGGCGGTGAGGGCAGGACGCGAGAACGTAGTTTACTGCCACGTAACGCTGATTCCCTACCTCGAGGCCGCGAAGGAGCTCAAGACCAAACCCACACAGCACAGCGTTCAAGAGCTGCGGAGAATAGGGATCCTTCCGAACATGCTCGTTTGCAGGACAAGCCGCCCGATGGATGACGGGATGAAGCACAAGATAGCCCTGTTCTGTGATGTTCCAGTTGAGGCAGTGATTGAGGTCCGCGACGAACCCACAATCTACAACGTACCCGCGAGCCTCCACAGGCAGGGACTCGATGACTTAATCCTGAAGTATCTTGGCCTGCCGCTCGACAATGAACCCGACCTCAGCGACTGGTACAAAGTCTCGGACAGGTACATGAACTCGCCCGAATGCGTGAACATTGCGCTTGTCGGTAAGTACGTCCAGCACAAGGACGCATACTTGAGCGTAGTTGAGGCCCTCCACCACGCGGGAATTGCGCACTCGGTGAGGGTGAATATAGTCTCGGTTGAGTCTGAGGACCTAGAGTCAGGGGACCCCGCCGAAATCCTGAAGTTTGCTGACGGAGTCTTAATCCCCGGCGGCTTTGGGTCAAGAGGAGTTGAGGGGATGATTCTTGCGGCCAAGTATGCTCGTGAAAACAACGTGCCCTTATTCGGAATATGCTTGGGAAT
>JAFPZI010000185.1 GCA_017417365.1 Synergistaceae bacterium | reverse complement strand
CGTGAAAACAACGTGCCCTTATTCGGAATATGCTTGGGAATGCAGATGATGGTAGTAGAGTTTGCCCGGAACGTCTGCAGGCTCCACGATGCCCACAGCAAGGAAATGAACCCCGCGACGATGAACCCAGTGATTCACCTCATGGAGGAACAAGAAGAGATTCATGACAAGAGCGGCACTATGAGGCTCGGGGCGTACCCTTGCGACTTGGCCGAAGGGACGAACAGCGCAAAAGTCTACGGGACCCTTCACATCACCGAACGCCACAGGCACCGCTACGAGTTCAACAACGCCTACCGTGAGAGGCTCGAGAACGCCGGGCTTAAGGTTGCTGGGGTCTGCACGGAGAGAAACTTAGTCGAGATAGTAGAACTTCCCGGCCACAGATGGTATGTCGGCGGGCAGTTTCACGGAGAGTACAAATCGAGGCCGGTTAGACCTCACCCGTTGTTTGACGGATTCATCGAGGCCTCAGCGGAATACATGAGAGCAAGGACAAAGGAGGCTTGATACTTCATGAGGAAGGCTGCAAAAATTTTCGCGTGCTTGCTGGTGCTGGTGTTGACTGCATCGGCTTGCTTTGCGTCAGAGGCAGTTGACGACCCCAACCCCAATTCAGGGTCATCGCGCCAAATGATGGAGCAGATAGAGACAATAATTTACGGCTACGTTGCCAAAGGCGGACTGATTGACCGTCTCGCTAAGGTTGAGAGCGATTTATTCGGCCGGAGCCTTCCCGGGACAATCGCGGAACGTCATGCTGCAATCCTGAACTTTCTCGAGACCGGCACGGATGATCAGCCTTCAATGATGTTCAAGCTGGGGGTAGCAGAATGGGTAGTGGACAAGAAGATTCGTGCTTCGGAACCTGCGGCCAAGAGGCTTGAGGACTTGGAGAACAACTTGACCGGCGCATCACGTTCCGGCAACCCGATAGTTATGCGAGTTGAGAGCCTGTTAGCGACTCTTGTGATGGACCCTGTTGCAGCTCAGGCCGTAACTGTTCCTGCGGATACCACGTTCAAGGTTCGCTTCATGGACGAACTGAGTCCGGCAACGTCAAAGACCGGCGACTACGTGAGGCTTGAACTGACTAACGACCTGATAGTGAATCAGATTCTCGTGGCTCCGGCTGGTTCATTGCTGGTTACCGAAGTCCGAGATGTCAAGCGTCCGAGAATGTTCGGGATTCCCGGTGAGGTCCGTTTGTCGTTCCAGGAGCTTAAACCGTTAGGGCCGCAGAAGATTCCCGTACTTGTGGGTAAGGCCTCAGAAGCCGCAATCAAGGAAGCGCGCAAGACCGGCAATCGAGGTGAGAGCGGGATAATCGGTGCAGGAGCTGCGAGCGTTGCAGGAGCTGTACTGCTTGGGCCTGTGGGACTTGTCGGCGGGATGTTCATACGCGGCAACTCGATAAAGATTCCTGTGGGTGCGGTAACGTTCGTACAGACTTCGGGGGATTGCACGGTTCAGGGTTACCCAATCCCGATAAGCCTTCAGGTCAGCACGCAGTCAATCACCGCGCCTCAGCCTGAGCCACAGGACTCACTGCAAGCCTCAGACTCCGGCTATGACCCAAACAGGGACACGATCATCAAGGGTGATGTGTTCAACCGAAATCCCTACGGCACACCGACGAACTCTGGGCTAGTGAGGAGAGAGGCCGCGAGCGCAACGCCTTCAGCACCGGCATCATCAGGAGGGGAATTTGAGCTGCCTCCCGAAGCACAGATTCAGTAATCCGCTATGACAACGAGGAAAATTCTACTCGCCCTGATAATCGTTATCACGGCGGGTAATTTTTTGCCTGCGTATTCTTCTGACGAGACGATAAGGATTCTTGAACGCTGGACCTCGACGCACTGGGGGCAGGACTGTTTTGTGTGGGTAGTGCATTACCCTGAGGAGCTGATAGGCCCGTGGGTTGAGGCTGAAGCTAGGAGGGCTGGAATGTCGGACTCTGAGCGTGAGAGGTTCAGGAGGGCTTTCGTGTCTGAATTGAGCCTTGAGACTTCGGAGACTTTCCTAGTGAGCGTGTATTCTTTCGGAGCCAGACCTGTGAACTTGTCGCCGGTTAAGGACAATATATCTCTCTTGGCTGCGACTGGTGAGAGGGTGAAGCCGACTCGTTACGACAACAGCCTAGACAATCCGTCGATGGGGGTCGTTCAGGGGTTGGTGTTTTTCCCGAAGCAGAACAGCAAGGACTACGTTATAGGCATAAGGGGAATGGGCAGCGAGGAACGGATATTCTCGTTTGCACCTCCCGAAGTGCCTCCGGCCAAGCCCGCGACCCCTGACGTTGTGGTTGTGGAACTCCCCAGACGGCCGCCCCGAAAACCTCCCGCACCCCAGACTCCCCCGGCACCAACACCACCTCCTCCGCCTACAGTGCCTCCCAAGCCGATAACCCCAATCTTTCAGGAGGACTCACGGGACATGGCGGAGTTTGTTCGTTCAGTTCAGGACAGGGGGACTCCTCCACAATCAGCGTCAGTGAGGCCGGCCCCTCCAACCCCAGCTCCCGCACCGAGACCGAGCAATATTGACAGCGCTTACGTGAGCCGTGAGAGTGTGCTAAGAAAATTCCTGAACCTTTGGGCGGACAACAAGCCTAATGAGATGTATGACATGTTGACTGAGGGGGCAAAGAAGCAGATTTCCCGCGAGAACTTTGCGCGTTCTGTGTCGAGGGACTCGGCGATGCGTCAGGGGCTGAAGAGTGATTACCGAATTGACTGGATTGGCGAGGAGCGTGCGAAGGTCATAACGACGCGGAAGACTTTAGTGTTCAGGTCTGTGATAACTCGTACGTTCGGTGTAACTCGTGAGGGTTCATCGTGGCGTGTGGTGTGGTAAAAATTTTGTGAAGGAGGAATTATTATGGGTACTGTTACGGCAGAGAAGTTCACAACAGGAAATTTTGTGCTTGATATGGAACTGCCTTTGCTCAGTAAGGATAGTTTGGCCAAACTTGCGGACTATGCTCAATATTTGCGCTGGAGGCAGGCAGATGATGATTGGGCGGACGCTCCGTTGACTGCGGAGGAGGAAGAAGGGCTCAAGCGCGGGCGTGAAAATGCTCGTAAGGGGGATTATCTCACATTGGCGCAATTCAGGGAGAGTCAGGAATGTGGACAGTAAACGTAGATAAGGCAGTGGATAAGCGTCTTAAGAAGATTCCCGAGCCTGAGAAGTCAAGGATACAGCAGGCAATTTATGACTTGGAAGATAAGCCGGACACTCTCGACATAAAGCCTCTGGTTGGGCGCAGCGGGTATCGCCTGAAAGTTGGGGGCTGGCGTTTGCTCTTGGACATAGACAGCGCGGAAGGGAAGGTCTTCGTGTATATGCTGGCTTCACGCGGGGATGTCTACAAGAAATAACCGGCAATGAAACTCTCGCGCACAAAACTCGTAATCTTCGGCCTGCTCTTCGGTCTCGTAGTGTTAGTCCGCTACGTCATCAGGGACATGAACCTAGACGTTGACCTCCTCAGAGAGAGCCTGCAGAACGTCCCCGCCCTCGTCATGGAGAATATCCAGTTCTCCCGAAAAATCTCCGGCGACATGTGGCGCGTCCTCGTCCCCTACCTTGAGCGAGACGACGACATAGTTACCCTCCAATCCCTCGACATCCGCAGGACTCTGGCAGGAAGCGGAGACCGCTCTTGGTACTTCTTCGGCCAAAGGGGAATCTACTCCAGCGACAAAAAAGCCGCAAGCATCTCCGGCCTCATGGGTACACTTGAGAACAGCGACCGCACTTGGACCCTCGAGAGCTCGCAAATCTTCTGGCAGGACGGCACAGACTCCCTAGTTTTCCCGAACGGCCTCACGATTTACGACGAAGAATTTTCCGTCATGAGTCATCAGGCAAGCATGGACAAGAACGGCGTGATATTATTAGAGCAGGGAGGCGTAATACAATGGTCAAGACCTTTACCCCAATAATAGTAATATCAATGCTGCTGCTCTGCTCATGTCCTGCTGTGCTCTGTGCCGCTGACGTTCAGGCCGCTTCTGCAGATTCTTCCGAACGGCCCGAAGAAGTCAGGCTCAATGCTGACCGAGTGTCGTTCAACGACGAGACAGGGCAGGCCTACGCAGAAGGTTCGGCAGTTCTCACCTATCAAGGCACCTCCATACATGCCGAACGCATAGAGTATGACCCGACAACCCAGAAAGTTCACGCCATGCCTCTTCCTGGAGAGCAGGTATTGTTGAGCAGCGGAGGCAGGACAATAAGGGGCGACCAGCTCGACTATGACCTAAACACTAGGGAGGGCTTCTTCTCTGGAGCGTCCACACGTCTGCCTCTCGGGGATGGCCACGTCCTCTACGTCTATGGCAGCGAAATTGACGTTATCCCTTGGGAGCTTGCCCGTGAGCGCGGACTCGTCAGCGGCAACCCTGAAGAGTACCTGATTCAGTGGCGGGATGTCGTCTTCACAACTTGTGCACTGGATCACCCTCACTACAGGCTCGAGTCCAAAGCTATATCGTTCATTCCCGGAAAAGTTATTAGGGCCAAGAGACCACGCGTCTACCTCAAGAATACTTACCTGTTCACCTCGCCGATTGATTACGTAATGCCTCTGAACCGCAAAGCAGTGCAGTATACATTTCTGCCGTTCTTCCAGAGGAGCGAAATCAAGGGCTCCAACGGAGGTATCACCGCTACTCTTGGCTGGGAGACCGGGTCGGCCTCGTTCGGAGTGTCTTACTCGGGGAAATCCGGCTTCGAGTTCATGGCCGAAATCCTGCAGCAACTCAACGATGAATTTTCCCTGCGAGTAGGAGTCGAACACTCATGGGACGACGTTTGGGACGAGAAAATCTGGAGGCCCTATGCATCATTGTTGTACGACAAGAACGGCTGGGCTGTGCGTCTGAACTGGACGAGGAACGAATACATTTCCGACCGCAAGGACAGCTTGTACCAGTTCAAGGGCCGCCTGAACCGTGAGCCTGAGTTCATCATGTGGGCCCCGTGGCACAAGGATTCTGCGCACACTTGGTCGAGGCTCTACGCGACGTACGGCCGCTACACCGAGATGATTTACGGCCAGACTGACACTGAGGCTATAGCGCGTTACGGAATGGGCTTCAGGCACTATTACGAGAGTCCTTGGGGGAAGTCCGAAGTCTTTGCGAACTCCGACGGCTCCGCAATGTTCTACGACACCGACAACGCTGACCACGAAATGCTGAGGAGTTTTCTCGGTGTGCGGTATAAAATAGGTGTACTCGAAATGGGAACGGGTTATGAGCGTCAATTTGTCTGGGGAGAAAGCCCTATGCTGTGGGACAGTTACAGGGACCGCGAGAGGATTCACCAGAGGGTGAGGCTGCCACTTGGGCGGGAAATTTTCCTGAAGGTCAGGGGAAGCTATGACCTCCGGGAGAGCATGATTGACGAGGTTACTTACAGTCTCCAGTGGGACACGGATTGTATGCTGTGGGATTTGCACTACACAAACGACAGGACCCGGAGCAACGATGACTCGATAGGTCTGACTCTGAAGCTCAAGGCACTGCCCAACAGGATGGCCTCATTTGGGCAGCAAGTGAACATAGACCCGTTTGACCGTCCTGACGATGTGCCGAAAAACTAGAAAGGTTGTTTGCAGAAGAATGATATTATTATGCTTTATCGACGGAAAATTTGTGAAGCCGGAAGAAGCCGTGCTGCCTCTGTCTGACTTGATAATCCAGCGCGGAGTGGGAGTGTTTGAGGCGTTTGCTTCGTTCGGGCAGAAGCCGCTGATGTTGACTCCCCACATGAACAGGTTCATAGCGAGTGCGAAGAGTTCGGGAATAGAGAACCTGCCGGACATTGAGTACATG
>JAFPZI010000184.1 GCA_017417365.1 Synergistaceae bacterium | reverse complement strand
GCGCTAAGGCTTTGGCTTGGGTCCGGCCCTCCTCAGTCAACGGTACGTCCGTCTTGCCCTGAAAACGTGCGGCTCCGTTCCACTCTGTACGGCCATGACGCGCTAAAATTATTCGCATATTCTCCGGCAATTCTAGGCCTCCTTCGGTATTAATTTTTGCTGGTTTTGCGCAATTATAGCATGTAGCCTTTAACGTTGTGCTATCATTACTCACAAAAATTTTCTGGAGATTTAGTGTATCTTATGGATTATCATTTTTCGCCCGAAGAGTTCTTCGCCTTCTCCCTCAGGGATATTTATTCCAGGCAAGGCTACTCTCTCTTCAGGATGAGCAGGTTCGAAGAGTACGACTTCTACGCAGGGGCTAAGGACTTCCTTACCTCTAAACATGTCCTGACCTTCTCCAATCCCGACGGCAGGTTAATGGCTCTCAGGCCCGACGTTACCCTATCAATCATCAGGAACATCAAGGATATTCACCAGCTTCACAAGTTCTACTATGACGAAAAAGTCTACAGGGTCCCTCATGGGGCGGACGCTTTCAGGGAAATTCCTCAGACCGGCATTGAGTGTATCGGGCCTCTTGGGCTTGACGACATCAAAGAGGTTATTGCTCTAGCTCTGGAGACTTTGTGTGTGATTGCCGGGGGCAGAAGGTACGTGCTTGATGCGGCTCATGCTGGGTTAGTTGCCTCACTCGTCAACGGGGACAAGGGCGGGGAAATCTTGAAGTGTCTCTGCGCAAAGAATGTTCACGGCCTAAGAACTCTCAATGCTGATGAAAGACTAATTCGCCTCGCTGAAATCCCCAATAATCTCGAGGCTTTGAGCGAGTTCGACGAGGACACGGAGGAGTTGATGAAGTTTTTCTCTGAGGAGTTCGGGCAGAATTTCCGCGTGGACTTCTCGACCGTCAATAACCTCAATTACTATAACGGCCTCGTCTTCAGGGGGTTCGTTGAAGGGCTGCCTGAGGCTGTGTTGTCGGGTGGACAGTATGACGGACTGTTGGAGGCTAGGGGGCTGGCTGGTTGTCATGGCGTGGGGTTCGCGGTAAATCTCTCACTGGTCAGGAGGCTTGAGCATGATTAATATTGCGTTCCCTAAAGGCAGGTTGGGCAAAAAGGTTTATGCGCTGTTCGAGAAGGCTGGGTTCTCTTGGCCGGGAATGACCGACGACAACAGAAAACTAGTCTTCACTCACGGAGATATGCGGGCGTTCTGGGTCAAACCTTTCGACGTTCCCGTGTATGTCGAGAGGGGGACGGCTGATATTGGCGTTGCGGGCAAAGATATTTTGCTGGAACGAAGCCCAGATGTCTACGAACTCCTTGACCTCAAGGCCGGTGCATGCTCTATGGCCGTCGCTGCTCCTCAAGGCTTCCGTGATAACAGCTCGGACACACTCAGGGTTGCTACGGAATTTCCCAATATAGCTAGAAAGTATTTCGCCTCGCAGGGAAGGGACATAGACATTATCACACTTAGAGGGTCGCTGGAACTCGCGCCAATCTTGGGACTGTCTGATGTTATCGTGGACATTGTCGAGACTGGTACGACCTTACGTGAGAACAATTTATGCGTGATTGACCGTTTCCAGAGCCTGAGTGCTAGGCTCATTGCTAATAAATCGTCCTACAAGTTCAAGGAAGATGTTATCTCTATGATTATTAGGAGGCTTGCTGTTGATTAGGATTGTTGGAGCTAAGGACTTCGTGAGGCCCGTTTTCGCTTCGGACGGAGCGGAGATTTCTCGGGCAGTCAGAGGGATTATTGACGACGTGAAGGCTCGCGGTGATGATGCCCTAAGGGATTACACGAAACGTTTTGACGGCGTGGAACTTTCGGGGCTTGAGGTTGCTCGTGAGGAGATTGACGGGGCATTGTCCGAGTGCGGTGAAGAGTATTCAGCGATGCTCAGGAGGTCGGCGGAAAATATTCGGCTATTCCACGAGAAACAATTACGCACAGGGTTCGTGTTCACTGGTGAGGGGGGTGCAGTTCTTGGGCAGAGAGTTATTCCGCTTCAACGCGTGGGTATCTATGTGCCCGGGGGGCTTGCGGCTTACCCGTCAACCGTGCTAATGAACGCTATACCTGCGGTTGTTGCTGGGTGCGGTGAGGTCGTGATGGTTACTCCCCCTCCCGTGAGGCCTCAAGTTTTGGCGGCTGCGTGCGTTGCTGGGGTTCACAGGGTGTTCACGGTGGGGGGTGCTCAGGCTGTGGCGGGACTGGCTTACGGGACGGAGACGCTCCCGAAGGTCGACAAGATTACGGGGCCGGGGAATGTCTATGTAGCTGAGGCAAAACGTCAGGTATTCGGTGAAGTTGCTATCGATATGGTTGCAGGGCCAAGCGAAATTCTCATCATTGCTGACGGGGACAACTCACCGGCATTTTTGGCGGCCGATATGCTCGCTCAGGCTGAACACGACGTTTTCGCGTCATCAATCCTCATCACGGATAGTCAGGCACTCGCGGAGAACGTCAGGGCAGAGATTGAACGCCAGATTTCCGCGCTCTCACGTGGGGACATAGCTCGGAAGTCCGTCGACAACATGGGGCGTATCGTTGTTGTTGGGGAGCTGGAGGAGGCCGTGAGTATCGCAAACAATTACGCTCCTGAACATCTAGAATTATGTGTGGGTGAACCGTTCGCTTGGCTTGGGAAAATCAGGAATGCAGGGAGCGTTTTTCTCGGGAAGTTCTCTCCTGAGGCGGTGGGGGATTATTGCGCGGGGCCTAATCACACTTTGCCCACTATGGGGACAGCGAGGTTCTCTAGTCCGTTGGGGGTTGAGGACTTCATCAAGACCAGCCAGTTCATGTACTTTTCTCGTGAGGGTTTGGGGCGGATTTCTGGGGACGTTGAGATGTTCGCGCAGTCAGAAGGTTTGACAGCACACGCAAATTCTGTTCACGTCAGGGGGGAAGCATAGTGTTCACAAGAAATCTTGTCGTCCTCCCAAGCAACGCCGCTAAGGACGGTACCATCAAGTTACGCAGCCTCCTAGACTACTTCCAGGACACGGCAACCCTCGCAGTCAATGACGTTGAAGGCACTCCCACTCAGCTTTACGCTAAGGGCTATGCTTGGGTCCTCACACGCTACGAGATTGAGTTCACCGGCCCACTTCCCTCACTCGATGATGAGTTCACCATCAACACCTACCATGACCCTAATCACGCCTATAACTGCCTCAGAGTGTTTGACGTTACGTCGGGGGGTAAGCATGTTGTGTGGGCAAAATCTTCGTGGGTGTTGCTGGACTTGGCCGCGGGCAGACCAGTTAAGCCTATCGCTCACATTGAGGGTATAACTTCTCGCGACACCGGGGAAATTTCGCCGGACTTCAGGGAGCTACCCAAAGCTGGAGAAATCATCAAGTCCGTTGATGTCCCGGTAATGCCCCACTTCCTCGACTACAACGCTCACGTCAATAACGCCGTCTATTTCGCTCTGGTCCATGACTTCTCACCAATAGACACGGATACTCACACCCTCAGGGGAGTTTATGCAACGTTCAGGAGCGGGGCAAAATTCGGTGAGACCATGACGCTGAACTATTCGCAGGACGGGGTGTGTTGTGTCATGAGGCAGGGAGTAGTGAAGCCCTCCGCGCAGTTCTTGTGCGTCTGGGAGGATAGAGCATGAATATCGTTATCGTAGGTGCGGGGGAAGTCGGCCTAAGCGTCGCTCAAACCCTCACAACAGAAGGCCACAACGTTTACGTAGTCGAACGCTCGCAGGACAGAGCAGAATTAGCCGCAAATATCGACGTTCAGGTCATCACTGGCAACGGCGCACGCCCTCAAGTCCTCGCTAAGGCCGGTGTCGTCTCTGGCGGGGACGTGGACATACTCATAGCCTGCACCAACAAGGATGAAGTGAACATGCTCTCTTGCTGGATTGCTCATCAGGCAGGCGTGAAACGCGTCATCTCCAGAGCTAGAAACCTCGAGTTCACAGACAGCCCCCAATGGGCCGACAAGCTCGGAATTGACCTCATGATTTCCCCTGAACGCTCCATTGCCCGTGAAGTCTTGGGCCTCCTCGCTGTCAACGCCGCTACTCACACTGCTGAACTCCTCGACGGTAGAGCCTCACTCTACGCAATGCCAATAGCCGATAATTCACCGTTGGTCGGTCTCGCCCTCAAAGAGTTACGCGCCAATTTCCCGGATTTGGCCGCCGTCTGGGTCTACATTGACCGCGAAGGAGGGGGAGGGGTCCCAAATGGTGATAGCGTCCTCAAAGCAGGGGACTTGTGCTACTTCGTTACGTTCGCTGAGGAAGCACCAAAGGTTCAGAAAATCTTTCAGCCACTCAACACTAACACAAGCGGCCTCAAAAATAATTCGTAGTAGGAGGCGGCAAGTTAGGCACTCAGATTGTGCAGGCAGTAAAACATGATTACAGCTCCACTCAGATTAGGCTCATCGAGAAGGACACTGACAGATCTTCACGCCTCTCTGAAGAACTCGGTGAAGCCCTCATCCTCAATGCTGACGGCGCAGACAGAAAATTACTCGCTGAAGAAGGCATCGATGACGCTGACGGCTACGTTTGCGCAACTGACAGCGACGAGCTCAACATGATTTACTGCGCAATAGCTCACAGCATGGGTGCACGAAAAACTATCGCAATCGTGAAGCGCAAAGACTATCAGGACTTGGCCGGAGTTATCCCAGTTGATGCCGTCGTTGACCCTAATGACGCTCTGGCCGCACAGATTTTACGCGTCGTCCATTACCCTAAACATACCCGAGCTTACTCCATAATTGAGCGGATTAACGCAGAAATGCTTGAAGTCGTAATGCAGTCCGATAACCCCCTAACCGGCAGAACCCTCGCACAAATCCGTCTCGCTAAGGGCGTGGTTATCGCTCTCGTCGGGCGCGGTCAGGACGTGTTAATCCCCACAGGCACCACAAAACTCGAGGCAGGAGACCACGTGATTATCTTCGCGTTGACCTCGATGATGCCTAAAGCCGCTAAGTTGTTCTCTGGAGGCGGTGATAAGGGTGAAGATTAGGCCGGTCCTCAGAGTTACGGGGGTGATTTGCCTCGTCGTAAGTTCCGCAATGCTCCTGCCCTTGTGCCTCGCTCTCTGGGATAATTCACACGACGCTTGGGCTTTCACCGTCAGCTTCATCGTTGGGGGTGGTATGGGTCTTGGCCTGTGGTTCGGCCTCAAGAGGGAAGCGCGAATATCTATCGGCATTCGTGAGGGCTTGGGCATTACGTCTTTGTCATGGATTGCGGCTTCGGCTCTGGGGGCTCTGCCTTACTCTCTGGGGGCAGGGGTGAGCTACACTGATGCTTTCTTCGAGGCAGTCAGCGGCTTCACAACTACGGGAGCTACTATCATGACGGACATTGAGGCACTTCCGCGCGGTATTTTGCTCTGGAGGAGCCTCACTCACTGGATGGGAGGCATGGGTATTATCGTCCTGAGTTTGGCAGTGCTGCCGTTCTTGGGGGTGTCTGGAATGGAGATGTACAAGGCCGAAGTTCCCGGACTGACCGCAGAAAAAGTTACTCCCAGACTTCACCAGACCGCACTAAGGCTTTGGGGAGTGTACGTGTTCTTGACGTTGCTCGAAACTGTGTTCTTGATGGCTGGGGGAATGAGCTTGTTTGAGGCCTTCGCGCACTCTTGCTCCACTATTGCTACGGGGGGGTTCTCAACGAGGAACAGTTCTATTGCGGGGTTCGGGCCGTACGTTCAGTGGGTGATTGTCGTGTTCATGGCTTTGAGCGGGGTCAACTTCTCACTGTACTTCCTGTTAATGGCCAAGAACTTACGCGACTTCTTCGCTGATGAGGAACTCAGAGCCTACCTGTGGGTTATTGCACTCTCTGTCCTCGCTATGTCCCTCTCTCTATGGGGGGCTAATCTCACTCTGGGCCTTGAACACACAATCAGGCGCACAGCTTTCCACATAGTCAGCGTGCTCACAACTACTGGCTTCGTCGCGGAAGACTACAACTTGTGGCCGGAATTTACTCGCTTCATGTTCATACTCTTGACGTTCTGCGGGGCTTGCGGGGGGTCCACAGGGGGAGGGTGCAAGGTCTCACGCTTCATAATCCTCTGGCGCAAACTCAGGGGCGAAATTTCGGGCCTCCTTCACCCTAGAGCGATTATCACTTCTCGCTTCAACAGCAGGCCAATCACTCGGGAAGTCTCGGACGGGGCTATGTCGTTCTTCGTGCTCTACTTCGCAATACTCGCAACAGGAACACTGATTACTTCGGCGTTCGGGCTGGACATAGTGAGCGCGTTCACTGGGGTATTAACGTGTTTGAGCAACGTCGGACCGGGACTTCACCGCTTGGGACCGGTAGAGAACTTCGCGTGGCTGCCGGGGGCCGTCAAGTGGCTATTCTCACTGTGCATGCTCGCGGGTAGGCTAGAACTCTTCGCGGTCTTCCTCCTGTTCTGGCCAGAGACTTATAGACGCTAAGATAGTACAATACTTATAGGAGATGATAATCTTTGAGTTACGACAACAATATTCATTCCGCTCATATCCCCGTCCGGCTGCAGGTTACTTCCTTCTTCAGCGGGGCGGCCACCATGATACTTGAGCTCGCCGGGTCAAGGCTTGTGGCTCCGTTCTTCGGGACTAGCTTAATCGTCTGGACCGCGTTAATCGGCATAATCATGACCAGCCTGTGTATAGGCAACTGGCTCGGAGGCTCTCTCGCTGACAGAACACCAGAAGGCCGCCTCTTGGGAAGAATTTTGCTCTTCGCGGCAATCATCGCAGCCCTAACAGCTTTCGGCTCTAACTTCGTCCTCACGGGGCTTCAGGGCTTGGGCCTCAACCTCTACGTGTCCTCTATTTATGCGGCCGTTATCCTCTTCGCTCCCTCAAGTGTCCTGCTCGGAATGGTCTCACCCTTCACAGCAAGATTGGCACTACAGAACGTCAACAGTTCGGGAGCAGTAGTCGGCCGTTTGTCCGCGCTAAACAGTGCAGGGAGCATTCTCGGGACATTCTTGGGAGGGTTCGTGCTGATTTCGTTACTGCCCTCGCAAGTTATCATCATGATTGTTGCGTGTATCCTTGCGGCTTTGTCCGTCATAATATATACCGGCGCGTGGAGAAAAGTTATTGGCCTGTTCGTGTTGGGCGTGATTGCTGTTGGGAGCTATTACGGCTTCACTCACGGCTTCCCCGATGCTCCTAGAGGCATTCAGGTCGATACCGCCTACAATCACCTGTCAATTATGCAGATGACCGACACAAGAAACGGCCGTAGTGTCCGCGTCCTCATCACTAACCCCGACGCTGCTCAATCCCTCATGTACACAGATTACCCTGATGAATTGGTGAGCGAATACACACAGTTCTACGATTTGGCCTTCCACTATAAGCCCGACGCTCAGAAAGTCTTGATGCTCGGGGGCGGTGGGTATTGCGTCCCGAGATATTTGCTCGCTCACCGTCAGAATGTCTCCGTCGATGTCGTTGAACTTGACCCCGGAGTTACTCAGACTGCACGCGATTACTTCAACCTTAAGGATGACCCGGACATGAGGATTTTCCACGAGGACGCTAGAACTTTCCTCAACACCGCTCAGTCAGGACAGTATGACGCAGTATTCATGGACACTTTCAACTCGTGGACATCGATACCCTTCCAGCTCACGACCATTGAGACGGGTAAATTATTGCGCTCAGTCCTCAAGCCTGACGGTGTGTTGATTGTGAATATTATTGCGAGCCTTTACGGTCCGAAGTCTGGAGTGTTTCACGGTATCTACAAGGCTTTCAACCAGTCATTCAGTACAATGATGATTTTCCCTGTGTCCGCTCCCGACGCAAGGTACTCACACGCCCTGCAGAACATCATACTTGTGGCCATGAACACCAACGCTACGGCAGTCAGACCCACGCCAAGTTCTTTGACCGCACAGCTTCTCGCTCACCAGTGGGTAGAACCCTTTGCGCCCCGCCCAGACGTTCCGGCGTTCACCGACCAATTCGCACCAGTGGAACGCTTTGCACTCATGCAGAACTAGGAGGCCCTCATGAAGAAGGTTAAAGCTGTTCAGTTAGTTCCTGCGGTTCCCGTGTGGGTGATTGCGCTATTGTGGCCGGTATCGCTGTGCCTGCCTAACCTGATTTATTCCGGCATAAGGTTTGCTGACACTTTGCATATCTTAAAGTGGACCGTTACCGCTATGCCTGTCTTGATTGCCCTGTTGGTCTTGGGGGTAAGGCTGTTCTCGAAACGCACCCTCACTCCTCAGATTGACCTGCACGCCGTAATCTTTGCGGTCTTGCTGGTCTATTGCGCGTTGATGCCCTTGTGGACGCAGATTTTCTCACCCACCGGCTACGCTCTGGAGATGGCTTGCTTTGCGTCTATGTTCGCGTTCTACGTCCTCACAGTACAATACTGGAAGGATAGCCTCCTCAAGCCCATTCTCCTCTTGGCCGCAGTCAATGCCGTAATCAATACGGTTTTCGCTGAACTGCAAATACGCGGCATGAACGACCTAAAATTTCTTCAGGGCACAATTTTTGCTGACATAATCCCCTTCAGCACAATAATTCTGCCCACTCCCGGAAATTATATTGGCAACACCGCTCAACAAAACATGTTCGGACTGTGGACCGCAATTTCTGTGTTAGGCATGGCTTATCTGTGCACTTACGATGAACCGGAAAAGTTCAAGCCCCAAGTTCACAGGATATTTTCGGGAGCATTAATGGCTGGGGCATTCTGGGGCCTCATGAACTCCACGAGCAGGTCCGCAGTCTTGGCCCTGTCCTGTGGTCTGGCGGTCATGACCCTAATCACTCTCTGGAAGGGTGAACGCAGGCATTTCCGCCGCCTTGTCGGGGTGTTCATAGTGCTGGGTGCAGTGTTTTGGCTGTCCATGTATTCACCGCGTTCGGGAGCAATCATCGACAAGACCGCAGACATTATCCGCCACGCTGAGAACATCGGCAACAGGCGCGGCATTTGGACCACGAGCGCATCAATGTTCCTTGAGCACCCAATGGGAGTTGGAATTGGCCAGTACAAGTGGCACTACATGGAGGCACAGCGTTACGGGTTCGGGATATTCCCGTATGACTGGTACACTTGGCAGTACACACATTGGGCGCATAATGAGTTCTTGCAGTTCTTCTGCGAGGGCGGAGTAATCGGCGGAATAATCTTTATGGCAATGTATTTATCGTGGTTCGTGTCGGCATTCTTGGGCCTGAAGAGGTCGGAACGCGGCAAAATCTCCTCGCAGTTTGTGTGGGCCTGCGGTCTTGTGGTGCTGATAACGTTCAGTGCGGGCTTTACTCGTCCGTTCCACAGGATAGAGAATATTGTGTGGATAATGCTAGCTTTTGCCATAATCAGCCGGACCTGCTCACATAAAAGATTTGCCCCTCAATACAGAAAACCTCTCGGTGCAGTCTGTGTAATAAGCTGTCTTGCAGGCACCGTCTATCTTGGGAGCGGGATTTACGGCAACTATCTTCTCCGCTCGGCAATGTCGACTTCTGACGCTAGGCTGCAGAGATATTTTCTGGAGCAGGCACAGCTTCACCCTATTGTCTATGAGGACACCATGAGAAATCTCGGCTATCACTATATGCAGCTGGGTGAACAGACCAACAACAATGAGACGCTCGCCAAAGGGTTTAACATTCTGTGGGAACACTTCAACCATGAGCCGCACAGTGAGGACATTTCGCGTATCCTGATGTTTGTGCAGAAGTACCAAGTTGAGGAGGTCTTGAGGGAAGTTGCGTCATACTTCCGGCCCGGCACGTATCACTTAAAGCGGGTGCCCCAGCGCGATTCAGAGGGACATATCGTGAACGCATTGCTGTTGATGAACGGTCCCGGCAGTGATGACCAATAGGGCTTTCACGCTGATAGAAGTCCTTGTGGCTGTGATGCTTACGGGTCTTCTCACGACGATGGCGCTCGTGCCTGTTGTGAGGGCTGTGCGTGAAGTTGCGGAGGTTCAAGCCTCATGGGGTGGACGTACAGCTTTGAGCCGGGCTCTTGACTTCATAGGGCGGGACCTGGCGGGAGCTGTGAGGCTGTCCCCGAACGTCCTGACCGTCCGCGACCACGAAGCTCTTGGGGGGCTTGCTGATGACGTGCTCCTAGTGATGACCTCAGCGCCAGCCATGCGCAGAAAGAGTGCCTGCACCGCCGCCTACAAAATCGTTGAGGGTGGCATGATGAACACTTCACTTGTGCCCGGCCTCTACAGGTGGGAACTTCCCGGCAGAGTTCCGAACACCGTCAACACCGACCGCCTAGACCCCGACGACGGAGCGCTTGTTCTGCCGTTTGTGCGTGAGTTCAGCGCCGAAATCCCGTCCGGCTCCTCAAGCAGAATAGGCGGCGACACCGACAAGAACTACAGCGGACCAATGCCTAATGGACTTATCGTGAAGATTGTTCGTGGAGAGCGCACCAATTCATACAACGAGGGGGTGTACGATGAGCTTGAGAGAATATTCGTCATCCCGTAGAGGTTTTGTTCTGGTGAGCGTCTTGATGCTGGGTGTGGTGCTGATATCCTGCGCAACGGCTTTCACATGGTTCGTGAGGGCTCAGGCACGCAGCACCGGTGGTGAAAGTCTGGCGCTGACGAGCAGAAGCATGGCCGAAATCCTCGCGATGTCCGTAGCTGGTTTGCTCGGTGAACTGGCCAATCTCACAGCTTACGACAGCCCTGCGCAAAAATGGTACCAGCCTTTTGCCTTCACTGCCGACGAACTCGGGGTGTGGGTCGTTCAGGTAACGCCGCTCGACGACAAGATACCGTTGCGGCACTTGTTCCTGCCCGACGGGTCTACTCTCAGGCGCGAAATTTCTGCCGTCTGGGAGGACTTGTGGGAAAAACTCGGACACCGTGAACTCGCTCCTGTTGTGCTGGACTTTCTTGACCGCAACACACACCCACTTGTGGGCGGCGCTGAGCGTGATGGATTTCTGAACCGCCCCCCTTACGACATGTCGGAACTGTTAATCCTCAGCACCGACATAACGCCCGCCATAATCTCACGCTTAGAGGACTACTGCACAATCTACAGCGACGGCAGGATAAACCTGAACACTGCACCGGTTCACGTGCTGGAACTCCTGCCAGGACTGGACACCGGCGGAATGGCAGAACGTGTCGCACAATCGCGGACGGAAAACCCTCTGGAGAGCCTCAATGACGTGCAGTCTTTGCCCGGAGCGGGTCCGAAGACCTCATCGCAGTTGACGAATATCGTAACGTTCAAGAGCCGCTATTTTCTGCTGAAGATAGACAGTATTGACGCGGACAGAGCCGGAGGAATAAGCTACAGGATAATCCTAGACCGCACGACAAAGCAAATTGTCAGATGGGAGGAAACATAACACAAATCATGAACATATCACTAATTGGGACGCGGACACGTGATTACACTTCCGCTGGTGTGAGCCGGATAACCCGCAAGCCTGGAGGGGAGGCTGAAGCTGTACCGATAATCAGCGCGTCAAAGACCTCCGCTCCCGTCGTATATTTGGCGGCTATCCCCTCACTGACTGCGGAGAGTTTCACATTGCCCTTCACCAGCAAAGCTAAAATCGCGTCAAGCCTGAGAACCCGCACACTCCCCTACCAGGCGGCCGGAGAGCTTGAGGTCTTCACGACAATTCTGAACGCCCACAAGAAGTCTTCGTCTGGTGTCGCTTGGTACTGCCCTCGTTCGGAACTCGAAGCCTATGCATCACTGACGCGCTCAGGTGGGGGCGTAATCTGGCCGGCACCATTGGCGTTGATTTCGCGTCTTGACGGCGGGACCGGAGTAACCATGTGGGAGGACGGCTCGAGCACTTCGTCGGTTCTGTGGAAGTCCTATGCGCCGGTGCTGTACCGATGGAGCCGCAATGACGGTGAGCATGAGTCAGAATGGTATGACGTTTGGTGTGAAGCTGAGGGTGCAGAGCGCGGTGAAACTTACATTTTTGACGCTCGCGAATGTTCCGGGCCTGACGTTAGGGTAATGCTTCAGGAGAGCGTGAAGCTGTGTACGTGGCTCCCTGAAGTCAACCTCTCAATCTCAGCTCTTGAAGATGTCCACAGCCTTGAACGTACAGTGAAATTCCTGACTGCGGCCTCAGTCTGTGCAGCCGTCTGGGGGTGCGCCCTTCTGGGAGCTGGTGTGATGAGGCTACTTCAAGCCCGGAGCACAGCAGAAAATTTCCGTACACGAAGCGAGGCTGTCTACCGTGAAGTCTTCGAACCCTCACGCACAGGACGTATCTCAAATCCTGTCATGCTCGCACGCGACAAGATTGCTTCTCTGGCCGGGCACGGAACATCCGAGCACACTTTCAGCCAGACCGTACGAGGTTTAGGGGCTATATGGTCCTCGTCCCCGAGTTTTGATGTCAGGCTCGACATTATACGCTACAATTCTGAGGGCCTCGACTGCACAGGAACTGCTCCGGGCATGAGCTCAGTATTGGCATTCCGCAAGGCCTGTGAGGAACGGGGCGTTACGGCGACGGTCGATAACACTCAGGCAGTATCAGGAATAGGCTACAGGTTTGATATGAGGGTGAGGTGGCAGTAATGGCAGTCAGCTTCGAGAACGCAATATCATCTGTTCGCAGCATAATGAGCGGCACAATTTCAGGGAGCACGAAATTCATCGCAATATCACTTATTGCCGTATCGTTGTGGGCAGGCGTATTTCTGGTGACAAATTGGACAGTGCAGGCTCTCGGCACTCAGGACACCCAGCAGGCACGTTTTCACACTATGCTTTCTCTTGCGGCTCAGTATTCTTCTCTGGCCCCTCAGGCACGCACAGCATCAGGCAATATTGATGTTCCGGCAGTGTTCGCTTCCGTTTCCGAACGTCTCAGCCTCGCCAGCCGCGTGAACAGAATAGCGCCGGACGGACCAAATCAGGCCGTCGAGATAACCCGCCTCTACGCCGAAGAACTTGATGAACTCTATCAACTTTTGGCCGCACGGGGCGTGTTTATCATCGCCGCAGAACTTCGGGCACTTCCTGCAGGGTCTGAACGCCTCTTTACTCTCAATGCGATAATAGGACCGGAGAAATAGCTCATGAAGAAGACGGTTTTATACATTTTTTCCGGCATAATCTTTCTGTCATGCCTTGCCGTAAGTTCATGGTACTTCCTTGACTGGACCCAGATTGGCACTGCCGCTATGAACTATGCGTATTCTCAGGCCTCTTCGCGCGGTATGCGTCTG
>JAFPZI010000183.1 GCA_017417365.1 Synergistaceae bacterium | reverse complement strand
ACACATTTTTTCGGTGCCGACGACACGTCAAAATATGATGAGTTAGTCGCGTCTCTGGCCTCTGACCCCGACCTGATGAGGGATGCTACAAGAATCAATGACTTCTTCAGGGAGTGGCGGTAACCATGAGGAAAGTTATTGTGCTGTGCCTCCTGCTGATTGCGGGGGGTGCTTACGGATTCACTGGACAGGAGCACACTTCCGACCAGCTCTCGCGGATCTGGGGCTTCAAGCGTGAGACCCTCCTAGAGGTCAACAGGATAATTGACACAGTGCCCGGGCGTGAGACAGTCGGAGGGTTCATGCACCGTCAGGCGTGGGGGCATTCCGACGAGTGGTTCAGCCGGAACTGGGAGACGGTTGCCGCACCCTTCAAGGCAGAATGTCCCACGCTCACACGAGCAGAACTCAAGGCCTTAGCCCAAAACGCTTGGGACGTTCACATCAACGGCGACTCCACGACACGGGCAGGTATCGCTGAAGTTGACCTTGAGGCACTCAGGACACGGCTTAGGGGCTATCCTCCCGAACTGGCGGGGGCGAACAACAAGACCGCCTTACTAAAAGCGGGAACGTCAGCGAACTTCACTGCACAGCCCGCGAACATCGAGCGGCTTCAAGCCCAGCACCTAATCACCGCAAACACAGGCTGTTCACTCCGTGTACTTGGCCGGAACAACACCGTAATCATCGCTCCCGACGGTCAGGAGTACGTCATAGCCATGAAGAGGAGCGTGAATGACCTCAAGGCTGTAATGCAGAGATTCCCAGAACGGAAATTCGCTCTCACTCCCGAAGACTTTGCGGCCTTGTCGGAACGTGAGCCGGAATTAGCGAGGCGTGCAGTAACTTTCGGGCAGTTGGGAGACGCACGGACTAAGAGTGAGATTCTCGACGACGCAGCCAGACTCTGCGAGGCCCGGAGGAGTGAATTTGCTGCACATCAGGAGAGGATTACTGCGGAGGCCGGAACATCAGCACGTCGGGCAATGGCTAAATCCGCACTCAAGACATTTGCGCCCTACGCTCTGTTCGGAGGAATTACCGCGCTCGCCGAAAACTGGACGTTCATCAAGGACGCTTACGACAACAAAGCTGACTGGTCGCGGGTACTCTCACGAACTGGGGTAGACTTTGCGGGCTATACGGTTACGCCGATGGTGATTGATGGTGTGCTGGCTGCGGCCGGGAAGAAGGTTGCTCTTGCTGCCTCGCTGAAGGGTGCTGGGATGGGCTACACTTTGGGCTATTTCTGCTGGAACGCTGGCAAAGAATACTTCTCGTACTCAGTCGGCGATATTTCCCGCGAAGAGTTCGCACGTAGGATGAAGACTCATGCCGCACGAGGAGTGGAGATTCTGCCCGTGAATGTCTTGGCCTATCTCGTGTCGGGAACAGGTTACACGATTCTTGTGCCCGCCGTAATTATCGCTGGAGGCTTCGCTATACAGAGGGTTCACGCATGGTATGAGGCCAAACGCTGGAGGGATTGTGTGTATCTTGATGACGTGAGGGCAGTGCTTGGTGAGGACATGATTAACGCTTTCACTCTTGCGGCTCCTGAGACTCGGGCAAGCCTCGCAGACCCGGAGACCCGTACCAGTCTCGCAAACCCTGAACGCAGATCTTCCCTCGCAAATCCCTAAACAAAAAGGGGGCAGCACTAATCACTACCCCCCATGATGATTACACGCTGATTACTACCACACTGCAACTCTCTCTTCTGGGGGCAAGTACATTCCGTCACCATTCTGGATTCCGTAGCACTCGTAGAACTTCCCGTATTGCTGAAGTGTAGCGTTCACCCTCAAATACGCCAGAGCATGAACGTCTACCTTCACAAGCATATCGTTACGTTCTCTTGTGTGTATGGTCCTCCAGATCCGCGCGAATGACCTGAAGAATTTATCGTAGTCGAAATTCGCATGTCCCTCAGCGATTCCAAGCATGGCCTTAATTCCCGCCATGTCAGCAATCACTTCGGTCTGCACAAGACGCCCGTTGTACTTTGTGCCGTCAGGGTCAACCCTCATGGTGTCGAAGTACTTAATCAGCCGGTCCGCACGTGCCTGAAACGCTTTGTAGTCCTCATCGGTCCACCAAGTATTAACGTTGCCGGTCTTGTCGAACTGCGCGCCATTTGTGTCGAATGCGTGGGAAATCTCGTGGCCGATAACTGAGCCGATTCCGCCTAGCTTCTCCTCGTAGGACATTTCGGGGCCGTAGAACTCACCGCCTATGATGCCCGCAATAATGTTTATCGAATTCTCGCTTGGCCTGTAGTAGGCGTTGACGACGACGACATCATTAATCCACAAATCATGGTCTACCTTAGTGTTGAGGCGGTCATAGAAATATTTCTTGAGGGAAAATTTCCGCAGTGCCATCAACGCCTCAAGCAGCGTCCCATTGGGATTAATCTCGAGGTCCGAATAGTCAACCCACTTATCAGGGTAAGCAGCATTGAGCCTCATAGCAGAAAGTTTCTCGATTGCCTTAGCGCGTGTGGCTTCCGACATCCACGACTCGGACTTGAGCATCTCACGGTAATAGTTCACAGTGTCGCGGATGATCTGCTCAACCTCAATCTTTGCCTGTTTTGGGACATGCCGGGCAATATAGAGCCTCGACACTGGCACAGACAAACGCCCATGCACAAAGTTTACGGCTAATTCGTCGTCGGGTTTGCTGCCGGTAATCCCGTAGCGTTCACGGGCTAATCTCTGGTACTCACGGTAAGCGGGTTCGTCGGTAACAGTAATGTAGCTCCCGGCAACGTTGCAGAGAAGATAGGCCTTCATGTTCTCGAGATTGTCGGCGGTGTAAAGCTCGTTAAGCCTCTTCAGCCATTCGGGTTCCTGAAGGTTCATCAGCTTAGACTCCGCCTTATGCGCCAAGAGTAGGTCAGCGTAAGGGAACACTGGAGACTTTTTGCGGAGTTCCTCAAGGGTTAAGGGGTTGTACATTCTCTCGATGGCCTCTGGGGAATTTATCTCCTCGTGGGTCATCATGTTGGGAGCTATTGCCTTCTCGAACTCGAACGCGGAATCAATCAGCCTCTGTGCGTCAGGTTCGTCGTAGCCCAAACGCCTTAACATGTAGAGCACTATTGAGTCATGCATTTTCTTCGTGCGTGCTCCGTTGGGGGTTAGTTCCCGGTATTCCGCAGAGTCCCCGAGCGACAAACCGGCCGCACCTAGTTCGAGGTTGTACGACTCCGAGTCCTTGTTGTCCCTGCCCAAACCGTAATCAGCTATGACTATGTTGTGGTACAAGCTCTCAGTGCTCATGAGGTATTCGCTGAGTTCGTCAATGGTCTTGATTGCGGTGATGTGGTCAGCAATTGCCTTGAGTTCGGAGAGACCTTCGGCATTGCGTGAGGGCCAGTCCAGCCACAAAGAGTAGAGGGCCTTCACCAAATCCGCGTCATGTCCGGCCAAGTCCGGGCTGGTCATTAAGTCCTTCAGCCTTGCATCAAGAATGTCCTGAAGCTCAGTGAAGGCAGCATTTGTGGCGTATCCGGGCTTGAGCTTTGCCGTTGTGAGCCACTCACGGTTTACGCTGACGTAGAAATCATCCCTGACTGAGGGGGAATATTCGGGAGTGATTGAGCCGATGATATTCGAGTTCAGCCAAGGGAATTGTGAGGCCGATGCAGGAGCGATAAGAGTCATGGAGATTAACGCAGCAGCAAGAAATATTCTGGTCATTGGTGATTACTCCATCGAGTAGAGATTTTCTGCCTCTTTGAAGTAGAATTTTCCGCCGTTGGTTCTGATTACGCTTCCTGCGTTGAACTCCCTGTGGAGCCTGCCGGACTTGGCGTCAATCACTAACGCTCTGCCGTCTCCTGTACCGACAAGGACCCTCCCGCCGGAAATTACGGGAGCCGCCGGGACTTCTCCGCTTCTGGTCTCGTACTGCCAGAGGAGCGCGCCGTCAGCCTCGTTGAGTGCGACAACTTTGCCCATTGCCGTAGCAACAACGATAACTCCGTCCGCAATTACTGGAGCTGTTGTTATGGGTTCCCTCACGTTCGCGTCCCAGAGGGGGATAACGTCCTTAATCTGCACGGAGTGAACCGAGCCGTCCCAAGCTGAGTAGTATACGTTTTTGCCGTTGACTACTGGTGAGTTGATCGCTCCTCCTGCACCTCCGCCGTTGACCCTCTTGCCGGTCTTAGCGTCGAGCATGCTGAACAGTCCGTTATACTCCCCGAGAAGAACTAGGCCGTTAGCGTAAACTGGAGCAGTCCTGAGTCCCTGTTCCGACTCGTAGGTCCAAGCAATACGCCCATTCTTGAGGTCGAAAGCGCAAAGTTTTCCGTTGTTGTAGGCAGCGTAGACCATTCCGCCCCCGATAGCAGCACCGTCATTGAGTCCGCCGGTCTGGTTGGTGGGCAGCGTGTAAGTCCAGAGTGTGGAGCCGTCGGAGACTTTTACGCAGGTTAGGCTTCCGTCAGCATGAGCAAAGACTACGGTATCTCCCTGAACTGCCGGGAGGCCGGTTACTGTGCTGCTAGTGGCACCGCTGACCGTCCAGACTGTTGCGCCTGTGGAGGCGTTGAGGGCGTAGAGTTTGCCGACTGAGTCGCCCAAGAATAGATGATTGCCGGAGACAGAGATTCCGCTGGTGATTGCGCTCTCGAGCCTTGCGAAGGGTCGGGTGGTTACGGGAGCTGCCGAAGCACAGACAGCAGAAAGGGTAAGAGCTAATAATACGGTAAGAAATATTTTGGTCTTCATGAAATATCACCTCGCCGTGATTATAGCACCCCCTATGATGTTTATTATCGTGGGCTGTTGGGATTCAGGGAAGTTGGCCCTCTCCTGCGCGAGTCTGAAGAGAGGGGGAATTACCGGCTAAACATATTGTTCGACTTGGTCGTGGACAACTACGAGATTGTTGAAGTCCTCAACCTGCGGACGCTGTACCATGATGGGTTCTCGTACGTGCATGAACTGAGTTTCTGTTCTGCGGACGACGAAGCCCTTCTCTAGGCGGCTTGTAGTTCCTGAAGTGTTGTTGATTATGTTGGTCTGAACTACTCGCATTGACATTAGCAATCCCGTTACAAGAGACTTGCGAAAAGTTGTTAGCTTTTCTGCCCTCTTACTCATTCTACGCGCCCGTGTTAGCATAAAGCTGCTCACGTTTGGTGTAACGCTCCAGAGGCTTCACAAAACGACAAACTGTTGTCGTTTTACCGACTAACGTATCGGTACATAACTTTCTTACGCATCGATAAGGTTGAATATTTTGCAGGCAGAACCCCAGAACAGCTTGGTTATCGCTTCTATTTTTCTCTGCCCAACCGCCCAAATATTCAGTTCTCAATGAGACACCAATTAGGCGGGATTATATCACTTCAGCCGGGAATCTTCATGTCTCCTGTAACGGCACACCTCCTTTCTATAAAAATGTTGTGTAGCAGCTGTTACTATGTCTCCCTGAATTGTGATGTGATGATGTGATTCTACACTAAGTTACTCGATGTCGAAAACTACTTTACGGCAGAGCAGCCAGAGAATCACCGCACCGATGAGGCCGCCGACAGCTTGGATAACCTGTTTGTTGAGCAGGGCAATAATAATACTCAGCACAGATATTCCCGTTACTGTGTAGAGGGCTTTGGGGGTCTTGGTCTTGATGAGCCAGATAGTTGACACCAGACCCGAGAGCATGATGACGAAGAGCATAACCATCATCATAACGGCCTGCTGGTACATGTCAGAGTTTACGTAAGGATTGCCCTTAGTGCCGATTACACCAACGAGCATTGTCCCTGTACCTAACAGTCCCAGAACACCTACGACTATTGAGAGTCCGAACCAGATTTTCGTGAACGTACTCCACTTCTTCTTCTCCATTAGAGAACTCCTCCTTTGTGTGTGTATGTGGAGAATTATACCCTGAACATGTGAGAGTCTGGCTGTCGAAGAATCACCCGCCCAAAACCTGAGCGGGTATCTCCCTCCTACTGAATGAGGCCCAAGACTGACTGTGTAACTTGATTCGCCTGAGCAAGCATTGATGTCCCAGACTAGTGAATTATCTGGAACTTCACTAAATCCATCATGGACTTCGACATGTCAGCATCACGAATCCTTCTCTCAGCTCCAACGAGGCCTGTATTCTCTGCTGTGAGGTTCTCCAGAGTGTGTTCAAGTTCATTCTGGTACGTGCCGATTTTTGTCCTCTGCGCAGAAAGATTCCTTATTGCCTCGTCAAGTACGCTGATAGCCTCAGAAGCTCTCTGGCTGGTCATGAGGTTCACTCCCTTAACCCCGAGCCCGGCTGAGGACATGTCCCCGATGTCGAGTGAAATTTTCTCCCCCTTGTTGGAGCCGGTCTGGAAGCTGATATTATTCTTCACGATATGCAGGAAACTCGTGCGCGTGCCTTCTTCGGGCGTGAGGATAAAATTCTTGTCCTTGTCGCTCCAAACGGCATTCACACCCGACATTGCGTCAAACTCAACGTCAATGTTCCTCCCGATTACTCCCTTAAGCATGTTCCCCGAAGTCTTGACGTTCTGAGCGATTACCGTCCCGTCGTGAGCGTTGTAGACGGAGGCAGTGTAGGAGGTCTCCTGCGCTGACTGTACGGTGTTGAGGCCGAGAGCGTCAATGATTTCGCCGTAAGCACTCGAGAAGGTCAGTTCACCCGAATAACCGGGAATCACTGAGCGCACAAGCATAGTGCCCTTCACGGTCTCCATTCCGCCGTCTGTAGGTGTCTCCACGAACGTTACGAAGTTGTTGGCGTTGCTGCCGGAAGTGTAGACTCCCTGCCCGAGTCCTTCGGAGATTGCCTGATTGAGTTTGTCGCGGACGTCGTTAAGTGTGTCTGAGGCGTTGAGGGTGATTGATGCTTTCTTGCCGTCGTTCTGGCTGACTGTGAGGACTTGGGGCTGTTCGAGCATGAAGACTCCCGTTTGGGTGTTCCAGAATTGTTCGAGGTCGCGGAGTTTTGTGGTGCTGGTAGCGATTTTGCCGACGTAGTTAGCCGTGAACGACCCTATAGCTGCCTCATCTCCCGACGAGGGGTCAGAGAAGTTTGCTTCCTTAGTCCCGAAATCGCTCGTGAACATTGCCGTTGTCCGAGTTGAGGTAGTAGTTCCTGAAGTGTAAATCCTTGTTCGAGACGGCCTCAGCGTTGACGTTGTAGTAGAGTGAATTATTCTCGTGGGTGATGTAGCCGTCGGTGCCCCAAGAGAGCGGCCAAGTGGAGTCCTGGCTACCGTTGATGTAGAGTGAGGTATCTGAAGGTGCGGAGGTTGTTCCGTTACCGCTGACGTTGTAGACGAACTTATCGCCGACGCTGAACAGTGAGGGGTCAAGCGTGAGTGTGAGGGCACCTGCACTTTCTCCCAGCAAGCTGCTCACGTCTACGGGGTTAGTGTCGGAAGTCGAGAAGACGATTTTGCTCTTAGTGTGGTTGGCAGTTTGTCCGTCTGTTGTGAGGACGTGTGATGAGGCCGAAAGTGTGATTGTTCCGACACCGAGCGTCTCGTCGTAGGTACTGCCGGTAACCTCGAAGAGAATGCTTGCGTTGTTCTGAGTGTTGGTGCTGACGGTTGCGGAGAGTGAGTCTTCTGCGTCTTCTGAGCCGTAGAACCCTGTGAGGCTCGTCGTTGCGCTTCTCACTGTGGTAGAGACTTCTGCGGGGTAGCCGGAATTACTTGAAGCAGTTGTTGCGCCGGAGGGGGTCGCCGATAATGTTACGTTGCGGACAATACCAATATCATAATATTCGCTGGTGCAGGAATAAGTGCCGGTTTCGATTGTGTATGAGGCATCGCTTGCTGTCCCGGTGATGCTGATTGTGTCGCTGAATGTCCCCGACGCGAACGTCAGGCTCCCTTTAGCCTCTACTGCCTCCTGAATCTTTTCGGCTATCTCACTCTCAGTCAGGCCCGGCTCAACCTCGATCTCTATCGTATCGTTGCGGGTATACTTGTACCAGTAGTCCCCAGAATTGTTGTAAATTGCTCCAATCGTGCTCGATGTATAAGCCTCTCCAGTATCCGGGTCTCTGCTCTGCCTGCTGCTTCTTCTGTCGTGGAAGGTCAGCGTTATCTTCTCGTTGACGCTGTTGCTATTGGGGCTCGTTACAGTTCCGCTGATTGTGCTCTTGCGCGTCGAGGAATTTTCTCTGGTGCTGCCGCTGATACTTTCGATTATGCCAGATTGATCTGTTGTTATGCTAGTAATTCTTCGTGTCGAATCATCCGTTGAAGTTACTATGTTAAAGTTCGCACCGTTGACAGTGCACTGGATGACCTCATTCGTTCCGCCTATATCTACCGTAGTTCCGTTCAATGCATTCTTGAGGGAAGCTGCAATATCAGAAGCACTCCCTGCAGGAAGGGTTACGGTTTTTGTGCCGGTCTGGCCTGCATAATTTGTGAAGGTGAACGTAACATCAGTACTTTCGTCCAGGCTGCCACTTATTGTCCCTTGGGAGGTAGTAACGTACATAGTATCTGTGGCAGTGCTTGAAGCAGATGCACTCAGAGCTGTTGTTACGGACACATCAACAACCGGCGTTGCACTGGTTATGCTCGTTATGCCCAACGAGTTCCCCGTACTGGAGACGGTATAAGTCCCGTTGCCGTTGTCCTCAGCCGTGAGAGTGTAGGAGTTCTCACCGATAGTTACGCTCTGTCCGTTGAGCTGTCCAGCAATTGCCGCCGCTGTGAGCTGGGGCGTGGTGTCCGTCGCCGCGAGCGAGACCGTGAATGTTCCCGTCTCACCCTCCGAGTCCGTGAAAGTCAGCTCCATAGTCTCGGGGAAACCGCTTTCATTGCCTTCTGTTACTCTCCCAGTGAGCAGAGAATCATACGTAAGAGCTACACCTTCACCAGTTGCCTTAGTCGCAGTAATGTTGTAGTACCCCGCAGGAAGCGAGTCAATCACGACACTTCCGGCCCCGTTATCCGCGTTCATCTTCACATCAGTCGCCACGTTCTCATGCTTAATCTTGAAGATGTTCGACTTCTGCACCTGAGCCGCACCGGGATTGGCCCTGACCTCTATTCTGTAGTTGCCCTCAGCCTCAATCTCACCGCGGATATAGGCCTTAGTCGCGCTGTCAGTTGACGACCACGAACCGCAGAGACTCCCATCAAGAAGCCTCTTGGTGTTGAACTGAGTGTTTCCGGCTATCCTGTCGATATTAGCCTTAAGTTCGTCGATCTCCATCTGGAGAAAATTCCTGTCCTGGCTGGTGAGGGTGTCATTAGCCGCCTGAACCGCAAGTTCCCTCATCCTCTGGAGCATTGAGTTCGTCTCACCTAGCGCACCTTCTGCCGTCTGAAGCAAACTTATTCCGTCCTGAGCATTCTTCATTGCCCGCTCAATCCCCGAAGACTGGGCACGAATATTCTCACTTATCGCCAGTCCCGCAGCGTCATCAGCCGCAGAGTTTATCCGCAGTCCCGTAGAAACCTGTTTGATTACCTTCTGGAGAGAATTTGTGTTTGCTGTGAGTGCATTGAATGAAGTTAGCGCGGAAAGATTACTGTTTATCCTCATGACTGCGCACCCCCTTTCCTCATGGGCACACAATCCTTAACCACTGACGGGAAGAGTTTATTGCTATACCCCTCCCCCCATTAGGCAATTTACGCAGCTGGTAGCAAGTAGAATATGCATTACTGAGAGACTCCTTTCTTCACATGATGTTAGCTATTGGGTTATTTGACTTATTATCGGTGCAGGGTCATTCAACCTTTACAGGCTCGGCAATTCCTGAACTTGACATATCTGCTATTATATTAAGTGTTCATACAGTCAAACTATATTTTACACACGGCGGATATTATCATGAGGCTAAATTATTCAGCAACAATCAAGGATTTCATGGAGTACACGAAAACTCTGGACACCAAAAATTTCGTCAGGTGCATGCTGTTATGTTTTTGCGCACCAACTATCAAGGGAGTAAAGGCAGCATGCTTAATCAACTTCCGGAGGCACAAAGACGAAAATATCCGCTCGTTATGGCTTGAACATGCTGACGAATGGCTCGCCCCACTGAATGTTCAATGGGTCTTACTCAACCGAGAGGCTTCGGGCAATAATGCCTTAGTCCTCGTGTACAGGAAGGAGCTGCTCGCTAAGGCTTTGGGCTGTGATGAGGCTTGCAGAATACTTGAGGCTTTCGGCTACCCTCTCTATGACGTTGACGCGTGCCTTGAGTGCCTGAGAGAAAAATTCTGCTCAGGGTTCCCTCACGAGATCGGCCTCTTTCTGGATTACCCTCCCGAAGACGTCCGGGGCTTCATCGAGAACAGGAAGGCCAAAAATCTTGTGTGTTCGGGGTGCTGGAAGGTCTACGGCAATCCTGAGAGGGCGAGAAAGATTTTCATGAAGTACAAGCGCGCGGAGTGTGAAGCTGCCCGGTTAATCCTGACGGGCAAATAATATACATGGAGGCAGAATCATGGCAAAAGTATTAATCGTCTACGTAACAACGACCGGCAACACCGAAAAGATGGCTGAGGCTATCGCTGAGGGCGCAAAGGGTGCGGGAGCTGACGTAACCTGCAAGACCGTCGGTGAGGCAAGTGTGAGTGAGCTCGCGGGGTATGACGTTGTGGCGTTCGGGTCCCCTGCGATGGGCGCGGAAGTCCTCGAGGAAGCCGAGATGGAACCGTTCTTCAGTGAGGCAGAAGGCAAGCTCGGAGGCAAGAAAGTAGCACTCTTCGGGTCATACGACTGGGGCGACGGTGAGTGGCTGAGGACTTGGGAGGACAGGTGCAAGGCCGCCGGAGCCGAAGTTATCGCCAGCGTTAAGGCACACCTTGAGCCGGACGATGACGCTATAGCAGAGTGCAAGGCGTTCGGAGCAAAGTTAGCGTAAACTTCCTGTGGGGTAATGCCCTCCTTGTCGGGTAACCGGCGGGAGGGTTTTATTGTGCCCTGCTATAATACGCAATATCCGAGTTCAAGAGGTGAAAAGACTGTGGCATATATGATTGACAGGCCAGACCCCGGCAGACAATATATTGAGGACAGAATGAACGCATTGCAATATCTCGACAAGACAGCTCTTAAGCTCGAGGGCGGCCCGGCGAAAAACTCAATCACTCACAAATATTTGCGCTGGGTTAAGACCGAACCGTCATACCCGGCTTTTGAGGACTTCACATTTGCCTTCAGGAATCAGGTTTTCCCTGTGCTCGTCCTGAGAGCGGATGATAAGGGAAGATTGCTGGACCCTCCCCCAAGACTCGAAGCCCTGCGCCGTGAGTCCGAGAGAAATAATCTCGTTCCCTGCGTTTTTCCGATTAGGGACAAGACAGGCCGCCCGTTTTTCCCGGGCACTTGGAATCTAATCAACCCCTTCACCGGCGAAAAGATAGACCCCTTTGCAGTGAGTTCGGACAGTCCCGTAGAAATCTCTGACTGGGAGCTTAGGAACTGGGCCGTAAATATCGTGTGGCAGTATCTCGACCGTGAAGGACTTGAAAAGTTGTCGTACTGTGATGCGCCCGGGATTTACCCGCAAATTTGGTTCAGGGATAAGGACGGTAAAGAATGCTGGATTGAAGTGCTTTATGGAGTTTACCCAACAGACATAGAGAGGCTCGAAGTCCCGTACTCAAAGTGTCCTGATGAAATCTTGGGCTATGACGGATATATAGCGCGGGTAGGTTTTGCCGGAGCTGAGGACATGAGCAGGCTCTACAGGACACAGCCGGCTAACGTAAACTTCAGGGGGATAACGCAGATTCACACTGCCAGATGACGAGGGAAATTCCCCGCCCAAACTTCAGACGGGGGATTCTCATCAACTTACGCTCTGATTGCTTCTGCCCTGCCCGGGTAAACTGCTAAGGCGTTCTTGAGGATGTTTAGGGCCTTCTCCAGGTCTTCCTTCTTGAGGACATATGCCATCCTGACTTCATCGAGGCCCAGCCCGGGTTCAGCGTAAAATCCGCTTCCGGGAGCCGCCATAGTGGTCTCGCCGTCAATGTCGAAATTCTGTAACAGCCAGATTATGAACTTCTCTGAGTCGTCCACAGGCAGCTTAACCATCGTGTAGAACGCTCCTTTAGGCTCATGGCACACAACGCCGTCAATAGCCTTGAGGCCCTTATAGAGAACGTCGCGCCTCATCTTGTACTCCTTGTTGACCTCCTCAAGGTAGCTTTTGGGGGTCTTGTAGAGTGCCGCTGCCCCTACCTGCTCAATAGCCGAAACACTCAATCTGCCCTGACAGAGCTTCATGACTTCGGCCAAGAACGGCTTATTCTTGATAGCGATGCAGCCAATCCTGATTCCGCAGACACTGAACCTCTTTGACACCGAGTCAACCATAATCACCCTGTCCCTTGTGTCCTCAACGGCCCCGAAGCTCATGAACTCTCCGGCCTCGTAGATGAACTCACGGTAGACCTCGTCGGCAATGATGAACAGGTCGTGTTTCTTGGCCAGACGGCAGAGCATCATCACTTCATCTGGAGTGTAGGCGACTCCCGTTGGGTTGCAGGGGTGAGACACCCAGAACGCGCGGGTCTTTGGGGTAATAAGCTTCTCAATCTCTGACTCCGGCGGGAGGTGAAAGCCGGTGTCCGCAGTCGTGGGAATCGGTGTGAGCTTTGCGAGTGCGAGTTTGGCAAAAGTGTTGTAGTTCGCGTAGAAGGGTTCAGGCACAAGAATTTCGTCGCCCGGGTCGCAGAGAATCATCACCACGAACTGCAAGGCCTCACTGCCTCCGCAAGTTACGTAGACTTCATCAGGCTCATACGGGACACCCATAGCCTTATAGTAGCCCGAAATTGCCTCGCGCAGCTCCTTTATTCCCTGTGAGGGCTGGTAGGCTATCGTTGTGGGGTGAAAGTTCCTGATGGCCTCGAAATATTCATCTGGGGTCCTGATGTCCGGCTGGCCTATGTTGAGGTGGTAAACTTTCTTGCCCTTAGCCTTCGCCTCGTCAGCGTAGGGAATAAGTCTGCGGATTGGTGAGATCTTCAACGCCTGGATTCTGTCGGAAAAATGCATGGTTGCTGCCTCCTACTTCGCTTTGCCCTGTGAGGCCACTGCTGCCTGTGCCGCCGCTATTGCCGCTGCGTCCCCAAGATACCTGTGGGATTTCGGCGTAAGGTCGTCGTTGAGCTCGTAGACCAGTGGAACTCCGGTCGGGATGTTGAGCTCGAGAATGTCCTTCTCGGAAATGTTGTCGAGGTATTTGACCAGAGCGCGCAGAGAATTTCCGTGAGCTGCGATGATAATTTTCTTGCCGGACTTGATTGTGGGGACAATGCACTCCTGCCAGAACGGGACTACCCTAGCGACAGTGTCGGCCAAGCACTCGGTCAACGGGAGTTCTGCATCCGTGAGGCCGGTGTATCTCGGGTCATGTCCGGGGTAACGTTCGTCTTCCTTCGTGAGGACTGGCGGCTGGATGTCGTAGCTGCGCCTCCAGATTTTGACCTGAGCGTCCCCGTATTTTGCGGCGGTGTCGGCTTTGTTGAGGCCCTGCAACGCTCCGTAATGGCGTTCATTGAGCTTCCATGAGTGCTGGATAGGTATCCACATTCTGTCCATTTCCTCGAGGACGAGCCAGAGAGTCTTTATTGCCCTCTTGAGCACGGACGTGAACGCATAGTCGAACGCATAGCCTTCTGCCTTGAGGAGACGGCCTGCCGAACGAGCTTCCTCGATGCCTTTTTCCGATAGAGGTACGTCGGTCCAGCCGGTGAATCTGTTCTCTTTGTTCCAAGCTGACTCACCATGACGGATTAACACTATTTCATACATGATAGATTTTCCCTCCTGAGTATCTGTAAATTCCCCGTAAGGTTATCAGAAAATTTCAATTTTTCAAAGCCGTACCCACAAAAATACTCCCCTGCGATTTCTCACAAGGGAGCATTTGCACTTACAGCACCTACTTCACAGCCTCAAACCCTCGCTTCAGGTCGTCAATAATATCGTCAATGTGT
>JAFPZI010000182.1 GCA_017417365.1 Synergistaceae bacterium | reverse complement strand
GTCGGTAATGTCCCAGTCGACTTCCTCCCAGAACTGCTGGAGGACTCCACCGAGCACCGGCCCGCGCCACACTACGGGGTCTCCCTCGTCGGGAAGGCACAAGTTCATTGATACGGCCTTAACTCCTCCCTTGCTGACGGCAGGCTGAATCATGTGCCCGTCTGATAGCAGAGTATCGTGAAGCCCGAACATTCTCGGGATTGAGGGGCCTGTGATGTCCGCGTCGAGTATTGCTGTCCTGAAGCCTTTAGCCCTCACAGCGCAGGCCAACAGACCCGTAACTAGGGACTTGCCGACTCCGCCTTTGCCGGATACTACTCCGATTACGTTTTTGACTCCTGGCTGGGGCTTGAACAGCAGGGACTCCGCACTCCGTTCCCCACAGTTTGACCCGCAGTGTTCGCAGTCGTGGTTGCAGTTAGCCATGATGATGTTCGCCTCCGTGTTCGTGGTGGCCGCAGTGCGGGTTCTGGTCGTACACTAATTTTCCCGCAAGAAGTTCATTCACTGCCTCGTCTGGATCCCCTGAGACTCCGGCGTAAAACTTTATCCCGAGTCCCGTCAATGCCTCCTGCATTCCTGCACCGACTCCACCGCAGATCACGGCCTCGACACCTTGAGCCTTCAGGTAGGGCGCGAGCTGTCCGTGTCCCTTGCCGTCAGTGCCGATGGTCTGAGCGTGTGTTACTGTTTGGCCGTCCGTGTCGTAAATCCTGAAGTGCTGTGTCTTGCCGAAATGCTGGAAGATTTCTCCGTTGTTACTGTCAAATGTTGCTGCTATCCTCAACTATTTACCCTCCTCGATAAGTCTGGACATAGCTTTTACGGCTGTTCTGATTCCTCTGTCCGTGTCGAAATCATCGGGTTCATTATACCCCGCCGCCTTGCGTTCCTGATTCCAGATTACGTTCAGGACTGTCCCGCACCTCACGCCAAGAGCACTCGCAACCACGAACAGCGCAGACGACTCCATCTCGCTGGCCAAGACACCGAGCTTCTTCCACGCCTCCCACTTGTTGAGCAGCTCATAGCTCACAGGCATTCTTGAGGGGCTGTGCTGTCCGTAGAATGAGTCCTTGCACTGAACTATTCCTGTGTGCCAGCGTTCACCGAGTTCTTGAGCAGAGTCTACGAGTGCCCGGACGACTCCGAAATCCGCAGCCGCAGGGAACTCTATCGGAGCGTATTCGTTTCCCGTCCCGTCAAAGCGCACCGAAGCCGTAGGAATCACAACGTCCGAACTCTTTACGTTCATGTTGATTCCTCCGCAGGTCCCGACGCGGATGAACGTGTTTGCCCCGAGAGCGGCTAATTCCTCCATAGCTATAGCTGCACTCGGCCCGCCTATGCCCGTTGAGGTTACGAGGACTCTTTCTCCCTTGAGGGTCCCGGCCCAAGTCGTGAACTCCCTGTTACTTGCGACAAAGTGAGGGTCCTCCAAGTACTGTGCAATTTTCTCACAGCGTCCCGAATCCCCCGGAAGAATGCAGTACTTCCCTGCGTCATTCTCACTTAATGCTATATGATATTGCTTCATGACTGCCTCCTATATGCACAACATAATTATTCTGGTGATATACGCCGCAACCCACGCTACGACGCACTGCCACACTACCACACCAAGCGCCCACTTCCCGCCTAGCTCCCGGCGAATCGACGCAACCGCCGCCGCACATGGAGTGTAGAGCAGGCTGAACACCAGCAACGCCCCAGCAGACACCGACGAGAGCACAGCACCTACGTTGTTCCCAAAGAGGACCTCAAGAGTCGACACTACGGACTCCTTTGCGAGAAATCCGCTGATTAATGACGTGCATATCCTCCAGTCCCCAAGCCCCAAAGGCTCGAACAATGGAGAGATTAACCCCGAGAGTTTTGCGAGAATGCTAGTGTCGGGGTTTGCCACAAGGCTTAGGTGAAGGTCAAAGCTCTGCAGGAACCATATTACTACCGTCGCAACGAATATCACAGAGAACGCACGCTGTATGAAGTCTTTGGCCTTCTCCCACATCAGCATCAACACATTACGTGCCCCAGGCAGCCTGTAGTTCGGCAGCTCCATAACAAACGGTACAGCCTCACCCCTGAACAACGTATTCTTGTAGAGCAGAGCAACTAGGACAGCCGCAGCTATTCCCAGAAGATATAGCCCCGTCATGATTAATCCTCCGTGCTCAGGGAAGAACGCATTCACGAAGAACGCATAGATAGGCAGCTTTGCAGTGCAGCTCATGAACGGCGTTAGTAGTATCGTCATCCTTCGGTCGCGCTCACTCGGAAGGGTACGTGTGGACATTACTGCGGGGACTGTGCACCCAAAACCGATAAGCATCGGCACAATGCTACGGCCAGAGAGTCCGATCTTCCTCAACAGCTTATCCATGAAGAACGCGACCCTTGCAGTGTAGCCGGTGTCCTCAAGAATCGACAGGAAGAAGAACAGAGTTACGATTATCGGCAGGAACGATAACACGCTCCCGATACCCGCAAAAATTCCGTCAATCACCAGCCCGTGAATAACGTCATTGACCCCCGCGCTGGTCATGAATGCGTCTGCAAGTGCCGTGAAAGACTCAATCCATCCCTCCAGAACCTCCTGAAAGTATGCGCCTATGACCTCGAACGTAAGCCAGAAGATTAACGCCATCACTCCGACAAACACTGGAATAGCCGTGTATTTCCCTGTGAGGATTCCGTCTAGCCTCTGACTGCGGATGTGTTCACGGCTCTCTGCGGGCTTCTTGACGCTCTGAGAACATACGCTCTTGATGAATGTGAACCTCATATCTGCCATAGCTGCATTACGGTCTAGGCCGCGCTCATGTTCCATCTGAGTAATGATGTGTTCGAGGGCATCGCTTTCGTTCTGGTCAAGCTGGAGCTGATCCATGATGAGCTGGTCATTCTCGATAACCTTGCTCGCTGCGAAACGTAACGGAAGGCCTGCCCTTTGTGCGTGGTCCTGAATCAGGTGAGATATTGCGTGGAGAGCCCTATGAACTGCTCCGTTGTGGTCGTTTTCCCCGCAGAAGTCGTAACGTTTGGGTTTCTCCTGATACTTCGCGATATGGACGGCATGACGAACAAGCTCATCGACCCCCTGATTCTTGAGTGCGGAAATCGGGATAACCGGCACGCCTAACAACGCCTCCATACGGTTAATGTCAATCGTTCCGCCGTTGCCGCTGAGTTCGTCCATCATGTTCAGGGCAACGACCATAGGGACCTGCATTTCCATTAGCTGGACGGTGAGGTAGAGATTGCGCTCAATGTTTGTAGCGTCAACAATATTGATTATAGCTTTTGGCTTCTCGTTAATGATGAAGTTGCGCGATACGATTTCTTCACCGCTGTACGGGGACATTGAGTATATCCCGGGGAGGTCGGTGATCAGGGTATCAGCATGTCCCTTGATTACGCCGTCTTTGCGGTCTACGGTAACGCCGGGGAAGTTGCCGACTCTCTGGGTTGCTCCTGTGAGCTGGTTGAAGAGGGTAGTTTTGCCGGAGTTCTGGTTTCCTGCGAGCGCAAAAGTCAGTGTAGTACCGTCGGGCAAAGGTTCGGACTCACCCTGAACGTGATACCTGCCTTCCTCACCGAGTCCGGGGTGCTCGATTGCGTTGGCTTCGTGAAGTGCACTGATGAAGCGTTCGGCGGTCTCCGTGTCTGGTACGGGGCGGACGGTGATGTTCTCTGCGTCGGCGGTGCGTAAGGTGAGTTCGTAGTCGTGAATCCGAATCTCTATCGGGTCTCCCATAGGTGCGGAACGGATCATCTTGACCTTTGCTCCGGGGATTATGCCCATGTCGAGCAAGTGTTGACGGAGCCCCTTCGCTGAGTCCGTGCCTCCTACTGAGTCGATTACTGCGCTTGTGTTAATCTTAAGGTCTCTAAGAGTGAATGTGTCTCTCAATTTTGACTCTCCTAACATAATATTCATGTCTGAACTTATGCTATTATAGCCTCATAAAATTTTCATGACAGGAGAAAACTTTTTGTGAGCAAAGTTATAGTGATGGATACTGTTTCGGGCCGGGAGGTCTGGAGCAGGTAACACAAACTCTATGGCCTCCCAAGACGCACAAAATATATTCTTGAGGAGGTTATACAGTTGAACAGGGAGAACAAACGCAGGCATTTCACGAAGGGCTGGTACAAGACTCATTCATGCGAAGAGGGTTTTGTGTGCAAGGTATGCGGGCACCCCGTCAACCCTCCGCTTTTGGGGGAACGCCACAGGAACCACTGCCCTAACTGCCTGTCTAGCCTTCACCTCGACAACGAACCCGGAGACCGTGAGGCAGAGTGCGGGGGCGTTATGGACGCTATAGGGGTGTGGGTGATGAAGAATGGTGAGTGGTCAGTGATTCACCGTTGCCGGAGTTGCGGGCATTTGAGCGCGAACCACGTTGCGCCCGACGATAACCCGCTGAAGTTGTTATCAATAGCGATGCGTCCTGTAGCATGTCCGCCGTTCCCGATTGAGCGTATTGACGAGATGCTGAACCAGTAAGAATTTCAGGCTTCCCAATCTTCAGGGAGGCCTATTTTCTGTATGCGTGAAAATTTTCCTGCATACTCCGCTGGCTTTCGGGGGCATTGGTGACTAACAGGCCTTTCACATTCTGGAAACTCCTCACGCTTACGAAGCGGAACGTCAAGCCTTCCCCATGTCGGCAACAACACCATCACTCAGTCCAGTCATGAACAACAAACCTCACCTATTGTCCGCTGACTTTTCGGGAGGTTTGGGACTAACGGACCCTCACATTCTGGAACTCCTCACGCTCATGGGTGCAGAACCTCAAGCCCTCCCCATACTAGCCAACACCATCACTCAGTCATGAACAACGAGCCTCACTTATACCCGCTGACTTTCGGGAGGTTTGGGACTAACGGACCCTCACATTCTGGAACTCCTCACGCTCATGGGTGCAGAACCTCAAGCCCTCCCCATACTGGCAACAACACCACCATTGAGACATGAACAACGAGCCTCACCTGAATTTTTCGAGAAGGCCCCTTTTCGGTGCGGAAGCCTCTTGCCCATAACACATAAATTTTTCCCGCATACCCAGTTGACTTCTTGAGGGGTTGACTTTTCGGGAAGTTGTGTATATCATATCTACCAGTTCAACTGGATACAATATTTTAAACTACAAATTATTATTTAGGGAGTGTGATTGTTCACATGAGTCCGGCAGTTATTACACTGTGCTTCCTCGCCTTCGCTATCGTCATGTTCGTTACCGAGAAAATTCCCCTCGGCCTAACAGCTATGATCGTCTGCATCGGCCTCGTAGTTACCGGTGTCCTCGACATGAAGACTGCCTTCTCCGGCTTCATCGACAACAACGTTATCCTCTTCGTCGCAATGTTCATCGTAGGCGGTGCCCTCTTCGAAACCGGCATGGCTAACGAAATCGGCGGCATAGTTACCAAATTCGCCAGCAGTGAAAGAATGCTTATCGTCGCTATCATGACCATAGTCGGCCTGATGAGCGGTGTCCTCTCCAACACCGGCACAGCCGCAGTGTTAATCCCCGTCGTAATCGGTATAGCCGCAAAATCCGGCTTCAAGCGTTCACGCCTCCTAATGCCCCTAGTGTTCGCTGCTGCAATGGGCGGAAATCTCTCAATGATCGGTGCTCCAGGCAACCTCATAGCCCAATCCACTCTCACTAAGGCAGGCCTTGAAGGCTTCGGCTTCTTTGAGTACGCCATCGTTGGTCTGCCTATCCTCGCTGCCGGTATACTCTTCTACGCAACAATAGGCTTCTACCTCCTCCCAAATCATGACCCAAAAGGTGAGGGAGTTTTCGACAAGCAGAAAGACTTCTCATCAGTCCCTCAGTGGAAGAAAACTTTATCGCTGGTTATCCTCGTGGCTACACTTCTGGGGATGATATTTGAGAAGCAAATTGGTATGTCCCTGACAATCGTTGGGTGCATAGGTGCAGTGCTGTTAATACTCTTGGGGGTAATCTCTGAGGATGACGCCTTGAAGTCGATTGACCTCAAAACTATATTCTTATTCGGCGGGACCCTCTCTCTTGCTTCGGCCCTAGACAAGACAGGCGCAGGCAGGCTCATCGCAGAAAAAGTTATCGGTGCCTTAGGCGAAAATCCTTCTCCGACAATGTTCACGTTCGTTGTGTTCATCCTGTGCTGTGTGATGACTAACTTCATGAGCAACACCGCAACTACTGCCCTCATGGCCCCAATATGCCTCTCAATCGCTCAGGGCATGAACGCTGACCCTAGAGCCGTACTCATGGCCTGCGTAATCGGAGGTTCATGCGCTTATGCCACACCAATCGGGATGCCCGCAAACACTATGGTAGTCGGTGCAGGAGATTACCGCTTCATGGACTACGTGAAGTCCGGCCTGCCGTTAATCGTAATCGCAACAATAATCAGCATGGTAATACTGCCTATGGCCTTCCCGTTTTTTCCGGCAGGTTAGTTGACGAAAAAATAGAACATGTTCTATTAATCACAAAGGGGGTAATTGTTTAATGAACCAAGTTGAAAGAATGACGGACATTATCGCAAAGTTCGTCGGGCACACAGCCAAGAAGTTACCTGATGACGTTATCGCAAAGCTCTCGGAACTCCGCGAGAAAGAGGACAGCCCTATGGCCAAAGTTATTTACGATACGATGTTCAGGAATCAGGAACTCGCCGTAAAACTCGACAGGCCTTCGTGCCAGGACACAGGAGTATTGCAGTTCTGGGTGAAGTGCGGAACAAAATTCCCGCTGATTGACGACCTCGAGGCACTCCTGAAGGAAGCCGTAATCAAGGCCACTTTTGAGACCCCGTTACGCCACAACTCGGTCGAGACTTTCGACGAGTACAACACCGGCAAGAACGTCGGCAAAGGTACTCCTACGGTTTGGTGGGACATTGTGCCGCATTCCGACAAGTGCGAGATCTATACGTACATGGCGGGCGGCGGGTGCACACTTCCCGGCTATGCAATGGTGCTCATGCCCGGTGAAGGCTACGAGGGCGTTACTAGGTTCGTCCTTGACCGCATGACAAGTTACGGCCTCAACGCATGCCCTCCGCTTCTTGTGGGTGTGGGCGTTGCGACTTCCGTAGAGACCGCAGCAATGCTCTCGAAGAAGGCTCTTATGCGTCCGATCGGGTCCCACAATCCCAATGAGCGCGCGGCCAAGATGGAAAAACTCCTTGAGGACGGAATCAACGCAATCGGCATAGGTCCTCAGGGGATGGGCGGAAAGTATGCGGTTATGGGCGTGAACATCGAGAACACTGCGCGTCATCCGTCAGCAATCGGAGTAGCAGTGAACGTAGGGTGCTGGAGCCACAGGAGAGGCCACATAATATTCGACAAGGACCTAAACGTGGAAGTATTATCACATTCGGGGGTGAAGTTCTAATGTCAGTAGAGATCAGAGACGGCAAGAAGATTCTTGTTACGCCGATAAGTGCCGAAGACCTCAAGGATATTCACATCGGCGACATAGTGTACCTGTCGGGAAGTTTGACGACGTGCCGGGACGTTGCTCACAGGAGAGTCGTTGAGGAGGGGCGGGAGATTCCCGTGGACGTTCGGAACAACGCAATACTTCACGCTGGACCGATAATCCGGCCGATTGACCCTGAGAACGGAAAGTTTGAGATGGTCTCTGTTGGTCCGACTACCTCAATGCGAATGGAGAAGTTCGAGTACGAGTTCGTGAAGACGACTGGAGTTCGCGTGATTGTCGGGAAGGGCGGCATGAAGGAGAACACCTCCAACGCCTGCAAGGACTTCGGGTGCATACACTGCGTGATTCCTGCGGGGAACGCTGTAGTTGCTGCGGTGTGCGTTGAGGAGATAGTGAAGGCGGAATGGCGGGACTTGGGGATGCCCGAGACTCTGTGGAACTGCCGGGTTAAGGAGTTTGGGCCGCTGATTGTGTCGATTGACGCGGAGGGTCGGAACTACTTTGAGGAGAAGAAAGTGGAGTACAACAAGAAGAAGGACGAGATTGCGGAGGAGATCTGCAAGCAGGTTGGGTTCATAAAGTAGCACTTCCTGTAACATATAGCCGGGTGCTCTGGACGGGTGCCCGGTTTTGTTATGCCCGAATAATCGTGTATAATCACGTAAAAATTTCCATTGAAGGCAGGCACAATTCATGATTAACTTCAGCAAATCCTACAGTTCTGAACAGATCATCAAGGCAGTCTCTGAGTATGATTCTGTCAGCTTCGACATTTTCGACACGCTCATAAAGAGAAGTGTTGCTGTATCCTCTGATGTGTTCCTGAGAGCGGCAAAAGACTACTGCGTAAAATACCTAACGGGGGGGGGGGCATAGAGTTATTGAGCCTCTGAAGTTCCAGCAGGACAGAATTAACGCCGAACGCACCGCCCGAAAAACTCTCAAAGCAGACCCATCAAGTTCACGAGAAGAAGTCTCACTCAGCGAAATTTACGCAAACCTTCCAGAAGAATACGCAGACAGCAAGGACAGATTAATGGCTCTGGAGATTGAGCGCGAGATTAAATGCTGCCATGCTAATCCGGTCATGAAACAAGTGTACGAATGGTGCACAGAGCACGGCAAACGCATAATAATAATCTCAGATATGTACCTGCCAGTTGAAGTTGTGAGGGAGATTCTGACTTCATGCGGTTATGAGGGCTGGGAGAAGCTGTACTTGTCGTCGGAGTCCGGGTACAGGAAGAATACCGGCCGCCTCTTCAAGTATGCGGTGCGGGACTCCGGCCTTGACCCCAAGAAGCATGTACACATAGGGGATTCGTGGCGCGGGGATTACTTTCGGGCGCTGCTTGCGGGGATGAGTGCGTACAAGATTACGCGTTACCCTGTCATGAGCAAGTACAGCGGGACGATGGGTCTGACGCGTGAGGGTGCGGGGCAGTACGGGAAGTACCAGAGGGTCATCAACAACAATATTGCGCCCGGCTGGGATGAGTATTACCAGTACGGTTTTGAGGTTGTGGGGATGATGCTGTACGGGTTGTGCTGCTGGCTGCATGAACGTTTTGCGGAGAACAAGCACGATAAGGTGTTCTTTCTGTCTCGGGACGGCTGGATGATGAGGGAGGCCTATAATGAGTTGTTCGGTGATAGGGCAGTGAATAACGGGTATCTTTACGTGTCGCGCAATTCGCTTCTCCTGCCTCGCCTATGGATGAACCCCAGCTTGGCCAACGCTCTGGAATTTGTAACGACATTTGAGTTTCTCGACGTGAATCAGCTCTGCGATATTCTCGACATTGACACGGCACAGGCATATAAAGTCTGGCAGGATTGCGGGCTTGCTCTGGATGAGAAGATAATCAAGAAATTATTCATCAATGACGAGAGAGTTAATAAATTCTTCGGATACTTCAAGGAAGATATTATCAGGAGGTCGAGGGAAAAATTCGAACTGTTAATCTCATACCTAAAGCAGGAAGAGTTCAAGGGGTCTGTTGCAGTTATAGATATAGGCTGGGCTGGAAGTATGCAGAATTTTCTAGGCGAGTGTGTCGCTTCATCGGATATAGACGCTGCTATACACGGCTATTATCTCGGCCTCAAACCCAAAATCTTTATCGCTTCCTCCTCTGCAGAATCATATATACCCGTTGAACTTATGCCCTGCCTGTTCTGTCCGGCTCTGATGGAATACCCCTTCACAAAAATTGACGGCTCAACCAAAAGCTACACAAGCTTCGGAAATGGGACAGTGATACCAGTTCTGTATGATTATGAATTTGAGGGCACTGATGACAAGTTTTACACAGCTCAGGTTCAGAAGGGAACAATGGATTTCATCAGCCTGATGAGCGAAGGTTACGGGACTGAACATGTTGATTATCCTGCTGCCTATGCGAGAATGAGGAAGGTAACCAAATCGCCGTCGATGAGAGAAGCAGTTCTGCTGGGAAATATTCACTATATCAATCACGGCAGGATAGAATACTTAGCCAAGCCAGCAAAATTTTTGCAATACATATTGCATCCCGGCAGGCTCAAAGTTGATTTTGTAGGCAGCGGCTGGAAAATGGGCTTCTTGAAGAGGCTGCTGAAAATCTCCCTGCCCTACGATAAATTCCTGCACTTCCTCCGCTCCCTCCTGGAAAAACGCTACTCCTAACCACAAATAATGCCGGGCCTCCCTCAAACGAGAACACCCGGCTCAAACTCTCTCACTCCCTAGAACTTCGCTGCTTCCTGTCCGGCAATCCTCCCGAACACCACAAAGTCAGATACCGCAGTTCCTCCGAGCCTGTTACCCCCGTGAACTCCTCCAGTAACCTCACCGGCCGCAAACAGTCCCGGAATCACTGACCCGTCCGCACGCAATACCCGAGTCGTCGCGTCAATCCTCAGTCCGCCCATCGTGTGATGGATACCCGGCGTTACCTTGATCGCGTAGAACGGTGCCTTGTCCAGAGGCTCTATGAAGCTCGTACGTCCGAAGTCCGGGTCCTTCCGCGCCTTAACGTAGCTGTTCCAGTCGTTCATGGTCTTCGCGAACACGTCAGCAGGAATCCCAAGCGTCTTGGCCAATTCTTCATAGGTCTCACCCTTGAACGAGTAACCCTTAGCAATGTAACCCTGAATCAGCAATGACTCATCTACCATCTTCTGGTCAATTATCAGGTAAGCAAATGAGTTAGGCTGGTCGATTTCAGCTTTTGACACAACGTCGCGCGTCAGAACTTCATCGATAAACCTCTTGCCCTCAGTGTTCACCAAGATTGCTCCGTCCCCGCGCAGACCCTCAGTGATTAGGTTCGATGAGTCATACTGCACTGTTGGGTGAATCTGAATCTGCTTCATGTCCACAGTTGCTGCCCCGAGTTCCTGAGCCATCGTGATTCCGTCGCCGTTAATCCCGGGAGCGTTCGTCGTCATGAATCCCGCAAGCGCAGGGTTCAGCCTCGCAACCATCTTCAAGTTCGCTCCGAATCCGCCCGTCGCCAAAACTACTGCCTTAGCGTTCACTGTGATCTTCGCTCCCCTGCTCTCAGCCATTACGCCCGACACAGCCCCGTCCTTCGTCATGATTGACGTTGCTGTGGTCTCCATGAGAATCGTGATGTTGCTCCGTGCCTTCACTGCCTTCTCAAGTCTCGGCACCATGTACCCCCCTACGGATACTACCTTCTTCTGTTCGTTGAGCGGCCTGTGAATACGCTTGACCGACGCACCTCCGGCAGCCCCCACAGACGTTAGGTCAATTCCCACAGTCTTCAGCCACTCGATTGCCGGTGCAGTTCCCTCAACGAGAGCCTTGACAAGTTCGGGATTGTTGAGGCCGTGCCCGCCGATTATGGTATCAAGCTGCATAAGTTCCACGCAGTCAAAGTATCCTTCCGGCTTGGCCTTGTAGGCTTCCCACTTCTTGCTCACTGCCTCAGCTAGGGCCTTAACCGTAGGGTTGTCCGCCCACTTCTCCGCAGCAGTCTTTAGGGTCTTCTCGACTCCTGCCGCCTCGTTGAACTGGTTGTGGTCCTGTTCGGGAGTGTCAGCAGCGTTCATTCCGCCCGAAGCACGCACGGAGTTTCCGCCCACCATTGCCTGTTTCTCGATGAGCACAACTTTCTTGCCTGCGTCTGCCGCAACGATTGCCGCAATCATTCCCGCTCCGCCTGCACCAATCACCGCCACGTCAGCGTCATATGTCCTGTCCTCAGCAACACGAACTGCTGCCTTCTTGAAGTCCTCTGGGTTGAGTCCCGCGGCCTTGAGTGCCTCTTCTGCTGCCTTGAGGATACCCGTTGAGCTCACGGTTGCTCCGCTCACTGCGTCGACGTTAATCGTACTGCCCTCGACCATTGCTGCCGGAAGCCTCTCGATTGCTACGGAGCCTATTCCGTCGGTCTCCTTTGGGCCCTGTGCGGAAGCTGCGGTGATCTTCCCGTCCTTCACGGTAACGCTCACGGTGATTGCTCCCGGTCCTCCGAACCCGTCGGCTGTTGCTGTCCCCGTAACGCTCCCGTCAGAGGCCTTCTCGCTCTTGGGTGCTGGGGCAGGGGAAGCTGCCTGAGTCTTGCCTCCTCCGAAGTCTGCGGGGTTCAGTCCTGCGGCAGTTAGTGCCCTCTCTGCGGCCTGAAGAATACCCGTTGAACTTATCGTAGCTCCTGTAACCGCGTCAACGTTGATGCTGTTCTTCACCATCATTGCTGCCGGAAGTTCCGCAATAGCCTTTGAGCCGATGCCGTCGGTCTCCTTTGGGCCCTGAGCTGTTACGTTGGTGATCTTGCCGTCCTTCACGGTAACGCTGACGGTGATTGCGTCCTTGCCCCCGAACCCGTCGGCTGTTGCTGTGCCGGTGAGAGCTGTGCTGGCGTTCTGCTGGGTGATGACCATTATCGCTATAATCACTACAGCAGAGGCTAGCGCAAAGATACGCTTCTTCATGATAATTAGTTCCTCCTTTGGTGAACATGGAATATATAATATTATGCCAGAAATTTTGTTACTTAGGAGGATTCTTTCACTTGGCCAAGAAATTATTATTGTCGATTTTTCTCACTCTCACGATTCTTTCTCTGCCCCTTCTCGGCGCGGAGTCCCAAGAACGCACAGCGGATTACGTCGTCAAAATCCAGAACGAAATCAGTGCGGACATTGCCAGGCTCAGGACTGCCATAGACGCACAGCTAGAAGGAATGTCCCTCTCAAGTTCCGACATTGCCCGAAGAATTTCCGAACTAGCTGTCTTGACTCAGAAGGCCTCAGACGACATGTCCGCTTGGGGGTACACTCCCGAACAGCGTGAACTTCACTCACGGATTCTCTCGGAGCTGTCCATAGCCTACGCCGCCTACAGCGCAATCATGAACGCCTCAGTTCCCGCAGCAGCCTCGTCTGACATTACGACACTCGGCAACGTTGCTTCTCCAGACATCAACACCAGCGACTCACTCAGGCGGGAAATCTCGAAAGTCTCGCGGGGTCTCGACGTTCAGGTGTTCTACCTCCAGTCAAAGCTCAACAAGTTACGTCTGGACTTGGCGGAAGCTGCCTCACTCCAGAAGAAGCTCAAGGAGGCAGAAGAGGGCGGTGAAGCTCTGGACCTCCCGAGAACTCACGTGCTCGAGCTCGAGGCGGCAAAGGTGAACGTGGCTTTGTCCCGTCTTCAGGTCAGGGCACAGAAGAGGGCTTTCGACACCAACACAAGCGCAATCCAGAGACTCAGGAGACGGCTTGCGGACATGCAGGGGAAATTGTCATTCTCTCAGGCACTCTTGGACTCGAACTTAGAGAAGTTACAGACGAGATTGACCGAACTCGCTGAAGAGATGAACACAGCCAGAAAAGCTCTCGACTCCGCACACTCCTCGCTGATCCGTGCAAGAGCTATGCTGACCTCACGGGACTCCAACGCCCTCACCAGTGCCTCAGCGACATACACGGCAAGAAGTGCCAGAGTAACTTACTGGGAGTACATGGTCTCAATGATTGACGACGAGATAGCCTTGACGCGAGAGGCCCAGCAGGTTTGGCGGGACAGGTACAAGCTCTTTCACGATCAGGCTGGCGGCGACGAAATCTGGAAACTGCGCGAGACAGCAGAGACCAGAGTCAACGAACTACGGAGGCAGCTCGACGGAGTTAGGACGATGGAGGCTGCGATACTCCGGCAGGTAGAGGCTACGCAGACTCAGGCGAATGCAGAAGGAGTCAGCGGAATAATTCAGCAGAACATCATGCAGGCCGCAGAGAACCAGCGGAAAATTATTGCCGAAATCTTCAACAGGTACGAGTCCCTAATTCCCGACGCAATATTCCTCCAGCAGAGGCTCTACGAAGAAGCTAATAATAACCTCAGCACAATACGGCTTGCGGAAAAAGTCGGCTCCTTCAGCTACGATACAGTGATGGGATTCCTTGACACCGAATTATGGCAGGGTGAGGGCTATTCCGTTACGGTGAGCAAGCTGATCATTGCGGTTGTGGTGTTCCTGTCGAGCTTCTTTCTAAGTTCTTGGGGCAGCAAGTGGATTAAACGCAGGATGATTAACCGATTCAAGGCCAGCATAACGGCGGCTAATGCTGTTCAGCGCATAGTGTTCTACATTTTGTGGGTGGCCTTCGCTTTGACGGCTTTGAACATCGTGAAGATACCCCTTACGGCGTTTGCGTTCTTGGGCGGAGCTTTTGCGGTCGGTATAGGATTCGGAATGCAGAACATCTTCAACAACCTCATCAGCGGCTTCATCGTGATCTTCTCGCGGCCCTTCAAGGTCAACGACATCGTGGAGGTTGCGGGGACCGCCGGAGTCGTTGAGGACATAGGCTCACGTTCGACGACGATAAAGACTTGGGACGGGCTGGACGTGGTATTGCCCAACAGATATTTTCTGGAGAACTCCGTAACCAACTGGACAGGGTCGGATCTCAAGAAGCGCGAAACCCTCAAGGTGAGCGTGTCTTACGATGCCGACAGCAGACAGGTAGAAAAGTTACTGCTTGAGATTGCCGGAGGACATTCCAGCGTCCTGAAGAACCCTGCGCCGTTCGTAATCTTCAAGAATTTCGGCGATGACGGGCTGGAGTTCGAGATGTATTTCTGGATTGAGTTGCGGAAAGCGTCGGGGGCTAAGGTGTCGAGCGATATGCGCCATCACATAGCGGCGGTTTTCAGGCGTGAGGGAATCAACATCCCGTACCCGCAGAGGGACATTCACATTATCCCGGACTCCCCAGAACAGGTGAAAGAGGATGCCTGACGCTTGGCACGACGAACAGACTGACAATTTGTGCGGTGCATTTCTCAGGCTCGGGACTCCTGAAGAAGTCTATGCGTTCCTCGAGGACATTGCGACAATCAGCGAGATTAAGTCTATGGCCCAGCGTCTAGAGGTTGCGAGACTCCTGAACGAGGCCAAGACTTACCCCGAGATAGTCCAAGCCACAGGAGCCAGCACAGCCACAATCAGCCGCGTCAAGAGGTGCCTAGAGTACGGTGCTGGAGGCTATAAATCTGTCCTGAAATAATGCGTGCATGGTAAAATATTCCCGCAATCCATAATCACTAACAGGAGGCGTAAAAGTTCATGAAGAAATTAATCACTCTTGCTGCAGTTCTCGCATTGGTCTTGGCCTGCTCGGCTTATGCTGACCCGATGCCCGGGGGTTCACGCTTGATCTTCACGACGGGCGGAGCTCAGGGAACGTATTACGGGTTCGGCGGGGTCTTGGCCGGGAAAGTCGGAGAGAAGACCAGCACAACAATCACGGCAATCACTTCGGGCGGCTCGAAAGCCAACATTGAGGCAATGCAGGACGGAGACGCTCAATTGGGCTTCGTACAGTCCGACGTAGGGGCTTATGCCTTCAGGGGAACGAGGCTCTTCGACGAGAGGGTTACGGACTTTTCCACAGTCGCAAATCTCTACATGGAGCAGGTCCAGATAGTTACGCTTGACCCGAACATCAAGACAGTTGCTGACCTCAAGGGCAAAAACGTATCCGTAGGTGCAGCGGGTTCGGGAGTGTACTTCAACGCTGTGGACGTCCTCAAGGCTTACGGCCTCGACATCGACAAGGACATTAAGCCCACGTACCAGTCATTCGGCGACTCAGTAGAGGCCCTGCAGGACGGCAAGATAGACGCGGCATTCATCGTTGCCGGAGCTCCCACGACAGCAGTAACTTCACTTGCGGCCACGAAGAAAGTCTACCTAGTCAGCCTCGACGACGAACACATCATTAAACTTCTCGCGGAGTCCCCATACTACAGCAAGAACGTCATCAGCAAGAACCTCTACAACACTGACGACGACGTAGTTACCGTAGCTGTTGGTGCAGTAATCATTGCCCGCGACGACGTCCCGGAAGCCGACGTGTATAACTTCCTGTACGGAGTGTTCGAGAACATCGCAGAGATCACCGCAGCACACGCTAAGGGCGCGGAACTCAACGTAGGTTTTGCGGCATCGTATACGGCAGTCCCCTACCACCCCGGTGCAGTCAAGTACTACTCTGAGAAGGGTATGAAGGTATCCGGCAAATAGCTTTTCACACAAACACTGACAACAAAAATCTTTAGGGCGGCTGTGATTAACCTCATGGCCGCTTTTCTGTAAGGAGGATGAATCTATGAGTGATACTGATTTGAGCAGTAAGGACATTGCGCAGATTGAGGCGGACGTTGACGAAGTTATGAAGAAGTATGACCGAGAGTCCAACGTCAGAATTTGGGAAGGGACTCCGGCGGTGATAGTCAAGTGGTTATCCGCATTGTTCTCGCTGTACTGCATTTACGTTACCCTATTCAGTACGGCAATGCCAGAGGTGAGGCTGAATATATTTCTCGGCCTTATCCTGATTCTTGGCTACCTGAACTACCCAATACGCAAGGCAGCAGGAAACATCAAGCCCGGATTGTCTGACTCACTGTCGATACCGTTGACGTTCGACACAACCCCGCGTGTGAACTCGATACCGTTCTACGACATTGTGATAATGCTTGCCGGAGCTATACCGTTCTTCTACTTCGCCTACAACGCAGAGAGCATAATCAAGCTGGCCCTTCGAGTAACCAGCCCGCGCAACCCAAACTATCACATTATGATAACTATGGCGGTTCTGGCTATCCTGTCGACTATGGAGCTTTGCCGAAGGTGCGTAGGAATCCCGATTTTGTGCGTGGTCGGTGCGTTGATGGTCTATGCGTTCTCGACTGTTCGGTTCGGGAAGGTGATTTACGACCTGTACTACTCGACCGGCGACGGACTCAGGAGCACCCCTATCGAAGTATGCGCGAAATATATTGTGGTGTTCATAATCTTCGGTGCGTTCCTTGAGAGGACGGGAATATCTACGTTCTTCATCAACTTGGCCAACGCTATAGCCGGAGCTTCGGCGGGAGGTCCAGCAAAGGTCGCGGTAATCTCTTCGGCACTCTGCGGGATGGTCTCGGGTTCGAGCGTGGGCAACACCGTAACCACAGGGAGCGTAACTATCCCGATGATGAAGCGCACTGGGTACAGGCCGGAATTTGCCGGAGCAGTCGAGGCGGCCGCGTCAACCGGAGGACAGATTATGCCCCCGATTATGGGAGCTGCTGCGTTCCTTATGGCCGAGTACATGGGCATTCCCTATTCACAGGTTGCTCTGAAGGCTATACTGCCTGCGGTGCTGTACTTTGCTGGAATCTATATCGCCGTTCACCTCGAGGCCAAGAAGCTCGGTCTTAAGGGCATTCCCAAAGAGGAACTCCCGAGACTCCTAAAGTTATTGCCCAAAATCTATCTGTTATTGCCGTTAGTGATTCTCGTCGTGATGGTCTCAACTAACATGTACACTATGCAGTTCTCAGCGGCAATTGCTATCGGAATATCCATCTTTGTTGGCCTCCTGAACTCTGACGAACGCATTACCCCGAGAAAGATTCTTGACGCTCTGGAGGCTGGGGGACGCGGAACGATTACGGTAGCGGTTGCGTGCGCTATGGCGGGACTTGTTGCGGGGTGCATAACGTCAACGGGCTTGGCCAGCGAGTTAATCACTATGGTTGTGAACGTCTCGGGAGGGCATGCGTTTATTGCGCTGGTCCTGACGATGATTTGCTGTGTGATTCTGGGAATGGGAGTGCCTACTACGGCGAATTACTGCATTATGGCGGCGACATGTGCACCGATTCTTATGGCTCCGGCTATCGGTATCGAGAAGATTTGCGCGCACTTCTTCGTGTTCTACTTCGGGATAGTTGCGGACATCACTCCACCTGTGGCACTGGCGGCATATGCTGGTTCTGCGATTGCGAAGGCTCCCCCGATGAAGACGGCGTTCAACGCTACGAGGCTGGCTATAGCGGCGTTTATTGTGCCGTATATATTTGCGTTCACACCGGCGATGCTGTTCGAGAACGTACAGCCGATAGTGGAGATTGCCGGGGCTGGGCCTGTGCTGACACAGGTGCTGGTAGTGCTGGAGATTGTGCTGATCTGCGCTACGGCATTGCTGGGGATATTCGGGGTTGCTGCGGCACTGAACGGGTATCTGTATGGGGCGATGAATCCAGTTTTGAGGGTGATAATCTGTGCTGGCGGCCTGAGTATGTTAGTACCGGGCATAGTGAGCGACCTTGTCGGGTTAATGCTTGTGGGGTTTGTTGTAACTGTGCAGTACATGAAGGGGCACCAAACGAATTAATAGAACATGTTCTATTTCTGCGCCCCTGTTCATGAGTGAATGGGGGTGCTATAATCTCTCAGTAAATTCCACAATAATACTCAGGAAGGAGCTTGACACAAAGATTATGATGCGGTATAGTGCTGTCAAGTCAAGTTAAGTCAAGTCAACTTATTGTCTTCTGGCGGGCGCATTCAAGAAGTGGATGCGTTATGAGGCTTTGCGATATTTCTCGTAGTGCTTGACCACTCAATAATACAATTCCCTATTGACCTACTTCACGGAAATCTCTACTGCAATCTTTTATTCACTTGGCTCTCCAGCGTACATATGCCGCTATTCTTCGTGATAGCTGGGTTCTGTTATTCCTGCCGGGACTACAAAAGCTACGTCCGCAAGAAATTTCTGCACCTCGCAGTACCCTACACAGCCTTCAACTTGATAGACATGCTGCCCAGACAATTATTGGCCTCTCTGGTCAACCGCCCCAAGCCCATGACTGAATCACTCATGAGGGCAATACTGCGCGGGGGTGAGTACTGGTTCATCTACACGCTGTTCATAATACTCATGGTCTACCCTCTGGTGTTCAGGCTAACTGCGAAGAACAAACCCTTAATGTTTGGTGCTGGTGCGCTGTTCTTGGCGGTGAGTCTTCACGGGATTTCTGAGGATATATTTCTGATTGACAGAGTAGGGTATTATCTGTTCTTCTTCCACGCCGGAGTGATGGCAAGAATTTTTTCTGGGGGGCGGTGGCCGGAAGTCAAAGCACCCGTTTTCGTGATGCCGGTGATGTTCTGGCTGTGGCTGGTGCTTCTCTGGGGTGTCAATGGCGGGAGGGTATTTACAGCTCTTGCCGGAATAATAACGTGTTACCTGATGACGGGGTATAAACTCTTCAACGATACATTTTCCCGCTTTGGTGCGTATTCTCTGTAGCTGTACCTTCTGAACTTCATAACGCTTGGGATTTCCCGTGCAATAATCTGCAATGTTCTTCACGTGAATAATCCGGCAGTGATAGTACTCTTCAATATGCTCGTGGACTTTTTCGCGTCCTACATGCTGATAAAATACGTCCTCGCGAAAATAAAAGCTGCCCGTTTCCTGATGGGCATGGAGTAAAAAATTTCCCCCCTCGCGTCAATCCGTGAAGGGGGGCGTTCTTGCCTTAGTCGCTCATACTGCTTATGGACTCTTCCTCGTGGACGCGCCTTATTGCCTCTGCAAAAATCGGAGCTATCGACAGCTGGATAATCTTATCCGTCCGCCTCTCCTCCGGGATCGGTATCGTGTCAGTGAACACCATCTGCTCAAACTCAGACTTCATGATCCGTTCCTTCGCCGGCCCCGAAAGTACAGCGTGAGTCGCACAAGCATAGACCTTTGCGCACCCTCTGTCCTTGAGGCCCTTCGCAGCGTGGCAGATTGTCCCGGCTGTGTCGATAATGTCATCAACGAGAATAGCCGTCCTGCCCTTGATGTTCCCCACGATGTCCATAACTTCCGAGACGTTCTGCAAATCATATGAGCGTCTCTTGTCGACTATCGCAATGTCCGTGTCCAGCATCACGGCAAATTTCCGCGCCCGTGCAACTCCGCCAGCATCGGGAGACACCACGACAACTTCACCCCGCGACAATTCCTCAGCAAGAATCTTCCTGAAGTATTCCGCAAGCAGCTTCATTCCCGTCAAGTGGTCCACAGGTATATCAAAGAATCCCTGAAGCTGTCCGGCGTGAAGGTCCGCAGTAACTACACGGTCAACCCCTCCGTGCGTCAGAAGGTTGGCTACGAGCTTGGCCGTAATAGGCTCCCTGGGCTTGGCCTTCCTGTCTTGACGGGCGTAACCGAAGTACGGAATCACCGCGTTCAAGTAATGCGCAGAGGCCCTCCTCATAGCGTCCGCCATAATCAGCAGCTCCATGATGTTCTCGTTCACAGGCGAACACGTCGGCTGTATGATGAACACGTCAGCTCCCCGAACGCTCTCGTTTAGGGATATGCCTATTTCCCCGTCAGCAAACCTGTAGTGCTTCGCGTCTGCCAATGGGATACCGAGTTCCGCGCTGATCCGTTCCGCAAAAGACCTGTGGGCTGTGCCTGAAAATATCTTTATGCCGTTTCCTCTGGACAAGATTAATACTCTCCTTCCGCGTTAGTCCTGATGATGTTTACGTAATGACCAGTCCGCGATGTTAGTCTGTCTGGCCCTGCCGACTCCCAGCGAGTTTTCAGGGACGTACTGAGTTATCACGGACCCCGCAGCAGTAGTAGCACCCTCTCCGACTTCTACAGGTGCCACAAACATAGTATTAGACCCTATGAAACAGTTATCGCCAATTGTTGTCTTGTTCTTGTGAGTGCCGTCGTAGTTGCAGGTGATGCTGCCCGCCCCTATGTTCACGTCATGACCGAGTGTAGCATCTCCCATGTAGGACAGGTGGGGGACTTTGCTGCCTTCACCAATGCGGGAGTTCTTGAGCTCCACGAATTTTCCGGCGAAGGCCTTTCTCTCAAGGCATGCGTGATCACGGATATAGCAGAACGGCCCGGCTTTGGAGTCGTCCTTGAGTTCGCTGTTCTCGATGACTGCGTAGGCGATTACCTGAACGTTTTTGCCCAGCACTGCATTCTTAAGGATTGACCCTGAACCGATGGTGCACCCCTCACCGATTTTGCTCGTGCCCCAAATCTGTACGTTGGGCATTATCGTTACGTCGTGTGAGAGTTGTGCGTCAACGCTGATATACGTGCTCTCAGGGTCAAGGACTCTAACGCCCTCGCTCATCCAGTGTGAAAGAATCCTCATGCGCATTACTCTTGAGACACCCGCAAGTTCCGCCTGAGTGTTCACGCCCTGCATCTCTTCTTCGGGCATGACGAAAGCTCCCGTAGCCATTCCCCGCGAGTTCATGAGGCCGAGTGCGTCGGGTAAATAGTACTCGTGCTGTGCGTTGTTGTTGGTGATTAAGCCGATTACAGCAGCCAGAGACTTCACCCTGAAGGCGTAGCACCCCGCGTTGACCTCACGAATCGCACGCTGAGACTCTGAAGCGTCCTTGAACTCAACGATACTCACCGAAGCTTGAGAGCGTATCACCCTGCCGTATGCCCCGGGGTTCTCAGCAATGAACGTTATTACGGTGCAGTCATGTTTGTCGCAGCATGAGGCTAACTCCTTGAGGCTCTCGGGCTTCAGGAGAGGGACATCACCATTCAGCACAACGAGGGAGTCATAATTGCTCCACCAGTCCTGCGCTGACTTTACGGCGTGGCCTGTGCCTAACTGTTCGCGCTGCCACAAGATTTTTACGTCTGGGAAAGTTTGTGATAGGTGCTTCTCGACTTCCTCCCCGCCAGAACCTACTAGCACTCCGACATTCTCGGGAGCTATTCCGGCGTTGAGGGCATTGCTGATAACGTAATCGATGATTGGACGGTCTAGAAGGGGCTGTAGAACTTTAGGGGCTGCGCTCTTCATTCTTGTACCTTTGCCGGCGGCCATGATGAGAACGCAAAGATTATTCATATCACATCACCTCTAAAAGTTTGTGGCTGGGATGGATGGATTCGAACCATCATTACAGGATCCAAAGTCCCGCGTCCTGCCCTTGGACGACATCCCAACTGCAAGATTTTTGTTCTGAGAACGCACTAATTATATCACGCCAAGAAATCTCTGTTCGTGTTCGGCAAAATATCTATCCTTCCGTCGGGAATTTCCGGCAGGTCTTCGGGCATGTCGGCTTTGTCGTCGTTCATGAGGCGGTCGAAGTCCTCAGCGTCGAGAACCTCGCGTTCAAGCAATACTCCGGCTATCTTGTCCATGAGTTCACGGCGTTCGGATAGGATGGTCTTGGCCTTCTGGTAGCAGGAGTCGATGATGGACTTCACTTCTTGGTCAATCTTGTAGGCGACTTCCTCGCTGTAGTTCCTGTCCTCTGAGATGTCGCGTCCCAAGAAAATTTCTTCGCGTTTGTTCCCGAGCTTCACGAGTCCGATTGTGTCGCTCATGCCCAACTGCGTAACCATTTGGCGGGCGGTCTGCGTGGCTCGTTCTAGGTCGTTGGCGGCTCCGCTGGTTACGTCGTTGAACACGAGTTCTTCGCTCACACGTCCGCTGAGTAAGACGGCAATCCGATTCATGAGGTCGGATTTCGACATGAGGAATTTATCTTCTTCCGGGACTTGGAGAGTGTAGCCGAGTGCTGCGTGTCCTCTTGGGATGATCGAAATCTTGTGGACTGGGTCAGAACCGGGAAGAATCTTAGCGACTATTGCGTGTCCAGTCTCGTGGTAGGCAACTATCCTCTTCTCCTTGTCGCTGATTATTCGGCTCTTGCGTTCGGGACCGGCCATCACGCGCTCTATGCCTTCCTCGAGTTCGTCCATGCCGATTCTGTCCTTGTCGTGGCGTGCGGCGAGGAGTGCAGCTTCATTCACGAGGTTCTCAAGGTCAGCACCAACGAGCCCCGGAGTCCTCCGCGCGAGAATCCCCGTGTCAACGTCGTCTGCGAACTGCTTATCCTTCATGTGCACCTTCAGAATCTCCTCGCGTCCCTTAACGTCAGGGCGGTCTACCGTGATGTGCCGGTCGAAGCGTCCGGGCCTGAGTAATGCGGGGTCAAGGATGTCGGGTCTGTTCGTTGCGGCAATGAGTATTGTGCTGCTGGTGTCGTCGAAGCCGTCAAGCTCCACAAGTAATTGGTTGAGGGTCTGTTCTCGTTCGTCGTGGCCTCCCCCGAGTCCCGCTCCCCTGTGTCGGCCTACAGCGTCCATCTCGTCAATGAAGATTATGCACGGCTGGTACTTCTTGGCCTGCTCGAATAAGTCCCTCACTCTTGCAGCACCAACACCCACGAACATTTCTACGAAGTCTGAGCCGCTCGCACTGAAGAACGGTACGTCAGCTTCTCCGGCGGCCGCTCTGGCAAGGAGAGTCTTACCAGTCCCGGGAGGCCCAACGAGCAATACACCTTTGGGGACACGTGCACCGAGTTTGCGGAACTTGTCGGGGTTCTTGAGGAACTGTATCACTTCCTGAAGTTCTTCCTTCGATTCGTCGCAGCCGGCTACGTCGTTGAACGTAACTTTTGGCTTGTTGTCGAGGAATAATTTTGCCTTGCTCCTGCCGAATGCCATAATTCTTCCTCCTCCTCCCTGAGAGTTGTTGAGGAAGTACAGCCACACACCAATCAGCAATAACGTTGGGAAAAGGGAAGTCATTAACGACATTAGCCAAGTATTTTTCTGGGGTGCCTCAAAGGTTACGGTGATACCTTTGGCAACGGCCTTATCAGCTATGCCGGAGACATCGATTCCGTAGGTCAGGAATCTTTGCCCGTTCTTCATTTCTCCCTGAAGTGTTGCGGAACTCGACTCGCCTGGTACTGTGTTGTTGCGTATCTGAAGTATTCGGACCTCTCCGGCCTCTAGTTTGGCTATGAACTCGGTGTAGCTGATTTCGTCATACTGCCTCTGGACCTCTTCGGGAGTTAGGAACATGTTGACCATAGAGACGACCACGAGCACGAGGACGAGATATAGCCCGAGATTTTTCACGACCTTGTTCAAGATGAATAATTCCTCCAATTTCGGTGAGATATAATGAATCATCAAGCATTATAACAGAGGGAGATTGATTATTATGAATGAGATTTACGACGCTCTGGAACTTTCACTGAATGACTGGCAGATATTATTCACGAATTGGGGTGAGGCGAAGTTCAGGGCAGGGCAAGTGTGCCAATGGATTTACAGCAAAAAGGTTTTCAGCTACCACGACATGAGCAACCTCTCAAAAACTCTGCGCGACAAGCTCAGCGGGAACGTGTTAATGACATTGCCAATTCTGATTAAGCAGCAGACCTCCCGGGACGGCACGAGAAAATTTCTGTGGCAGTTAGGGGACGGAGCAAGGATTGAGAGCGTGTTACTGAATCACGGAGGGCACAAGACAGCGTGTATCTCGAGCCAAGCTGGTTGTCCTTTGGGGTGCGTGTTCTGTGAGACTGGAGCGAACGGGTTCACGAGGAACTTGACGCGGGGGGAAATTCTCGGGCAGTTCCTGATGATGGAGAAGATTAACGGGTCTGACATCAACAACGTAGTATTCATGGGGATGGGTGAACCTCTCCTGAATGAGGGTGCGGTGTTCTCGGCTATACGTTCACTTAACGATAAGGCGATGAGGAATCTAGGAGCGAGGCATATAACGATTTCGACTTCGGGAATTGTGCCGGGCATTGAGGACTTGGCGGACTTTGAGGTGCCTCTGAGGTTGTCATTGTCCCTTCACGCACCGAATGACGCACTGCGCTCGAAGTTGATGCCTGTGAATCGTCAGTACCCGCTGCAGAAGCTCACGGGTGCCCTGAAGCATTATCGAGAACGCACGGGAGAACGCATAACGATAGAGTACGCGTTGATTGACCGTGTGAACGATGAGCCTGAATACGCCTACGAGATGGCTGCGCTGCTCGACGGGTTGGAGCCGTATGTGAACCTGATACCGTTCAACCCTATACCCTCAAGGCCGGAGCTAGGGAGGTCCGGGGACTCGAGGGTGAGGGCGTTTTGTTCTGCGCTGTCTGAGCTGAAGATAGAGTACGAACTCAGGAAGGAGCGCGGGGGGGATATTATGGCTGCGTGTGGTCAGCTAGCGGGGGCAAGTTTGGCTAAGTAGTCCTCGTAAGCGAGTCTCACTCCCTCACGAAGACTAGTCTTTGGCCTCCACCCTAACGCTTGGGCCTTGCTCGTGTCCATGACCTTACGTGGTGTGCCGTTGGGCTTGGACTTGTCCCACAAGATTCTTCCCTCGTAGCCGACAACTTCAGCGACTAACTCAGTGAGTCCCTTGATGGTGATCTCACGGCCGCTCCCGGCGTTGACCGTCTCACTGCCAGAGTAGTTATTCATCAGGAACACGCACAACTCCGCGAGGTCATCGACGTACAGGAACTCACGCAAGGGACTCCCGTCCCCCCAGCAGGTTACCGAATCGGCTCCCCTAATCTTGGCCTCGTGGAATCTCCTGATTAGTGCGGGCAGAACGTGAGAGTTTTCGGGGTGATAGTTGTCGTTAGGGCCGTAGAGGTTGCAGGGCATGACGGAAATATAGTCGGTGCCGTATTGTGTGTTGAGGTACTCGCAGTACTTGAGGCCGGAAATTTTCGCGAGGGCGTAGGCTTCATTGGTCTTCTCGAGGCTGCCGGACAACAAATATTCTTCCTTGATGGGCTGAGGGCACATGCGGGGATAAATGCACGAGGAGCCGAGAAATTCGACCTTCTTGCAGTTGTTCATGAATGCGGAGTGAATGATATTCATCTCAATCATCATGTTCTGGTACATGAAGTCCGCTGGTGCCTGTGAATTTGCTCCGATGCCCCCGACTTTTGCAGAGGCAATGAAGACGTATTCGGGCCTCTCCTGAGCGAAGAATTTTTCTGTATCCTCCTGCCTCGTCAGGTCAAGCTCAGAATGTGAACGTGTGATTATGTTAGTGTAGCCTTGACGGTGAAGTTCTCTGACGATTGCGGAACCTACCATGCCGTTATGTCCGGCCGCGAAGATTTTAGCGTCCTTGTTCATAAAGTATCACTCTCCATGACGTATAATTATCGCATGAACGAGAATAAATCAATCCTTCTACACATTTGCTGTGCTCCAGACGGGTCGGTCCCTGTGCCTGACCTTCAGGCTGAGGGCTGGAACGTTACGGGATTCTTCTACGGGAGCAACATTCACCCTCACGAAGAGTACTCGCGCCGTCTCGAGGCAGTAAGGACTCTCGCGGGACATTGCGGGATTGAGTGCGTGATAGGACACTATGACCCCGAAGAGTGGCTTGCGGGAATCAGGGGCTTAGAGTCGGAACCAGAAGGGGGCTTGAGGTGCAGGGAGTGCTTCAGGATTCAGCTTGAGGCATCCGCGCGTGAGGGTGTGAGGATTGGGTGTGAATGGCTGTCGACGACTCTCACAATCAGTCCGCACAAGAACGTTACGCTAATCAATGAACTTGGCCAAGAGATAGCTGGGTCATTCGGGCTCAAGTGGGAGAATAGGGTTTGGCGGAAGAACAACGGGTTTCTTCGTTCGGTAAGAGCGTCGAGGGATTTGGGGCTGTACCGTCAGAATTATTGCGGGTGCGTGTTCAGCAGGGAGGCAGGAAGGGCTGTAACAGGGTAGAGGCGGTGAAGGTGAGTGATATTGTCGCACATGTAGGGGGAACTTCGGGAGGAGCAGGAGACCTTCACGCGGTGAAATCCTTAATGCATGTTCCT
>JAFPZI010000181.1 GCA_017417365.1 Synergistaceae bacterium | reverse complement strand
CGTGTATGTCGCAAAGTATGATGACGGTACGGGGGACCTCAAGCGAATACGCAAGGATAGTTTTTACTGGTACAAGAAAGTTATTGCGTCGAACGGTTCAGATTTAGCCTGAAAAGTTAATCCCCCTTGTCAGAACGGCAGAGGGATTTTCTTATTTCGGTAATTGCTTCTCGAGCCTCCGTGCAGTTCCCTCGTCGTTCGTCCACTTCCTGAACACCGCTATCTTGCTCGCGGCATTCCGAACCGCAGGATGTCCCCTCCCGGCTCCTTTGGGTATCAGCGTCAAGCTCCCCTCCGCCATGTCCAGCGTAAGAGCCCGGAGCTGATTCGTTATGTCCGCGTCGGAGTCCAGCCCCATACCCAAAATCTGCGACACGAAACCAAGAGTCGCCGACGTGTACCAATTCCCAGCGAAGATTTTTGTCCTGCGTAAGGGCTTAATCACTGGAGAATTTATCTTGTTCGTCAGGTACACCATCACTAAGTCGCGCTCAGGGTCAATTATCACCAATACTCCCGTCCAACCCTGATGACCTACGGCGAAGCTCGACGACTGAGTCCCGAAATAGTGTACCCTCTGCATCTCGCCTTCCCGCCACCAGCCAATTCCCCAATTCCCAGAAGTCTTGGTCTGAGGCGACATGAACATATCCATAACCGTGCGGGAAAAATACTTCTGCCTTCCGTAACCGCCAGTCAGCATGATTGACGCTAACTTGGCCAAGTCCGAAGCGTTCGAGAACAGCCCGGCATGCCCGGACACTCCCCCCATTGAGTACCAGGCCTTCCCGTCGTGAACTTCACCCTGTAACGTGTGCCGACGGATGTAGGGGAAATCCAGCGCACCGTCATACGTGTTGCCGTGAAGTTCCGTAGCCGCGCAGTCGTTCGGGGTGTAGCCGGAAGCCAGAGGGTTATACGTTATCCTTGTGAGGCCAAGATGACGCGCAAAAGTCTCGCGGAAATATTCATCAAGCCCCTTCCCGGTAACCTTCTCGACTATGTAGCACAACAACATGTAGTCTATGTCGGAGTAGACCTGCCTCGTTCGCGGAGTGTAGAACAACGGAGTACGCATTATGCTCGTGAGTGTAGTCTCATGCCGGTATGACCGCAGGGGGTTAGTTGCCCTCAAGTTCGGCTTCAGGCTCTGAACATCATAGCTCGCGTTGTAGTACTCAATCGACGGAGGGTAGCCGGCCCTGTGGTTCAGCAGGTCCCTCACGCGGATTGTGCTCTTCCAGTTCTTCATTGTCGCAGCAGAAGCCTTAACGCCCCCGTTGTACTTCAGGTTGAGTGTGGAAGTCAGGTACTCATTGCCCAAAATCTTATGGACCGGAGTATCTATGTCCAGCTTGCCCTCAGTGAACAACTTCTGCACAGAGTAATTCAGAGCGAACATCTTCGTTACTGACGCCAAGTCGTACATTGTTTGGCTGTCGACTAACGGGCTTCGTGGGTCTAAGCTGTTGAGCCTCCCCCAAGACGACTCATGGACAAGCCTGCCGTGCCTGACGATTGCCAGTTGTGCGCTGGTGAATCCGTTTGCCACGTCGGAAGCGATTATGTCCGAGATTAACGCGAGGGCTTTGGGGTTGATTCCCGACTCACTCAGGGGCCCGGGCAAAACTTCGGGGTAGGGAATCATGACCTTCACCGTTCCGCCTTGAGGGGTGATTGACGACACGTGGAGGGTGTTCGTTCCGTCCCTGGCAGCGTCGGCAATGGAGACAGCGTAAATGTTCCCGCCGGCCATGCCGGAAGTCCTCAGCTCCGTACCGTTCAGGAACAGCCGGAAGGACTTAACCCCCTTTGAGGGAGCTACCCAAATCGTGCCCTGACCGTGCCAGAACCGGAAGCTAACCATGTTGTTCACCGCCAAAGAGTCGTCAATTCGTCCGATCCAGCCGGGAATTTCTGCCTCAACCTGCCACGGGGAGTCGTCAGCGTAAACCGGCACACAACACACCAACACCGCCAACCACAGCAAAATTACTCTCTTCATTCTGTTTCCTCCTGTTGCGCTTCGATTCTCGAGAGGTTGAGGAGCTTTATTCTGTGTTCCTCAAGTTCCGTAACCTTGATGCGCCACCCCTCGTACTCGAAAATTTCGCCCTCCTCAGGGAAATTCCCCGACAGCGTCAAGACCAATCCCCCAACGGTCTCCGCGTCATCGCTGGTGAACTCCGAGCCTAATGCGTCGCTCAAATCCTCAAGGCTCATGCTTCCCTGCACCATGTATGACCCGTCGTCTAGCTTCTGGACCTCCGGCGACTCCTCGTCGTACTCGTCCTGAATCTCACCGACTATCTGTTCTAGGATGTCCTCCATCGTTACGATTCCGGCAACCCCGCCGTATTCGTCAACGATTATCGCAATGTGAATGTGTTCGTGCCTCATGGCCTCCAGAACTTCGGCGGTCTTGATGGTCTCGGGCACAAATATTGGCTTCCGTAAGAGATTCCTGACCTCGCACGACAAATCCCCCTCGCGTAAATTCTTCAGGGTGTCCTTGACGTAAAGTATTCCCACAATGTTGTCCGGGCTCTCCTCGTAGACAGGGATTCTTGAGTGCCCCTCCTCAATGAACAGCTTCACGGCCTCGTCAAGTGTTGCGCTCTCCTCAAGGGCTATCATGTCAGTACGGGGAATCATTATCTCGTGGACTCTGGTCTCGTCGAAATCTATTATCCCGTCAATCATTCTGCGTTCATTGGCCTCGAGTGCACCGCTCTCTGTGGCAATCTTCACGACCTGCTCAATCTCGTCTCGGGTAACGAAAACCTGTTGTGTTCCCAAGTCCAAGTGCAGCAGCAAGCCTATAGCCGTAACGCACTTCTTCATGAGCCAAGCCGCCGGAGCAATCAGGAAGGCCAAAATTCGCAAGATGGGCGCGGAAAAGATTAATACCTTCTCGGAGTAGATCATTGCCGCACTTTTGGGGAGGATCTCGCCGAATATCACAATTAGCACCGTCATCACAGGCACAACGAACACCAACGCCCCCGCCCCGAAAAGTTCAAGTGCCACAGCAGAAGCGAACGCGCTCGCCGAGATGTTCACGACGTTATTCGCGATAAGGCACACGGTCAATGCCTCCTGTGTGTCGTCAATTAGCCACTGAAACGTCGTGTTCAGGAACTTATAGCGTCCGGTCTCCTGAAGTGTCCGCAGTTTGCCCTTGCCCGTCGCAGTTATCGAGGTCTCCGCACCGCTGAAGAACGCCGACAGCAGGAACAGCACAACGAACCCCATAATCAGCTCCAACATTATTCCGTCCTCCCATGAATCTTGGCCGCAATCTTGTCTTGAAGCTCCCACATTGCCGCTTGCTTCTCGTCTGTGTCGTGGTCATAGCCCAACAGGTGAAGGAATGAGTGAGCAATCATCAAGATTATTGCGTCGTCCCGAGTGAGTTCGGGGTGAAGCCTCTCCGTCTCCTCAGGGCAAATCACTATGTCCCCGAGTGCCAGCACGGGGAGTTCCGGGACTTCTACGGCCTCATCCTCAAGCAGCGGGAACGACAGAACGTCGGTAGCCTCATCGACTCCCCGGTATTCGCGGTTGAGTTCACGAATGCCCTCGGGTGTGGTGAAGGTCAACGAGATTTCTGCGTACTCATAAAGTTTTGAGGGAGGGTAGAGAATTTCTAGCTCCTCCCTGAGAATGGCGGTTATTCTTTCTGTGCTAGTTCGATGACTGGGATAATCTGTGGTGCTGTTGCCGTTGTCATCTGCCCCCGAAGAGTCTTCAGAAGCACTGTTCACAATGCACAATGATAACTTCAAAGCTGTTACTAACCTCTTTCGTTTATGATTTACTGCTCTCTATCTTCTTAACCTTGCGGGTGTGGTACATTGAGATTAAGACGGATATTAGAGTCTGCTTGATTCTGGCTAAATCTTTCTGGGTGAAGTTTACGTCGTCGAATTGGTTCTCGGCTATCTTGCTGGCCACTACCTGATTCACTATCTTCTCAATTGTCGTTACTGCCTGACCTTTGCCCCTGTTGGTGTCCTCAGCAGCAAGCTCACGGATATTCGCCGCCCTCACAGCTGCCTCAACCGAGTCGACAATCATCAGTAACGCGGTCTCCCGTGATTGGGGTCTTGGCCCGGGATAACAGAATGACGCTCTCTCGACGTTCTCACCCTGAGCTAGTGCCTTCTTGTAGAAGTAGAACGTGCAGGTAGTTCCGTGATGTTCGGCTATGAAGTCCCGTATACGTTTGGGTAATTTGTTCTCCCACGCTAATTCTAGGCCGTCCTTGACGTGAGAAATTATCGTGATTGAGCTCAACATTGGGGACATTTCGTCGTGGACGTTGTGCCCTCCGCCCTGGTTCTCCACGAAATACGAAGGCTTCCTGAGTTTGCCTATGTCGTGGTAATACGCTCCTGCCCTGAGTAGATTCACGTCCATTCCCAGCTCAAACCCGACTGCCTCAATCAGAGTCGCTATCGTCAGGCAGTGCTGATACGTCCCGGGAGCGTGTCTCTGCAGGTCCCTCAACAACGGGCTTGATGGGTGGCTGATCTCCCGAAGGCTCAGAATCGATAGCGTTCCTAAAGATTCCTCGAAGTACTGAAGGATTATCAGCGTTACGTGAGTGATGAATACCTCGTACACAAAGTATACCCCCGCTTCCTGCCAGAACTCACCGAGCGGAATGAACAGCCTGAAGTTGTCCTGAATCAGCGGAGCACCAAGAATCCAACGTACGGTCATTCTTGCCGCCGTAGCCATGAGTGCCAGCAGCGAGATTCTGTAGGTTACCTGCCTCCTGAACTCGAGGTGCCGGAGGACGTAGAACCCAACCGTTGAGGTGAACACTGCCATAGCCGCGAGCATCATCATATTTGAGACGGCCTGCCCGGCAATCACGAACACTCCCGACGACGAAGCTATAATCGCAAGGCAGAACGCCATGTACCCATGAACGCACAGGTAAGACACGGACACTGCCGCAACGACCCCCGCAGCCCTCACGTTGAGGTAGGCAGCGAAGGCCTCGCAGACCCACGCCGTTACCATGATGAACACCACACACCACCACGTCGGCATGTTGTCCCCGGCACCGTGCCCGAGAATGTCCAGCCACAGCGGGAACGCTAACACCAGCACGAACACCACGCAGAGCTGAGCCAGAGGGAACACGTCTTCCGTGTAGCCTTGAAGCCGGAGCAACGCCGCAATCTGTTCGGTGATCACGTCGCCCTTCGTTACGATAACATCTCCGGGTTCGAGCTTGCGGTCAATCGTGGGAACGTCATTAACCGCTGCCTGCCTCGCGAGTTCCGTTAGGGCCTCGTCGGTCCTGAAGTTGAGATTCCCGACTCCCGCCAAAATCTGGTAGATGAAGTTAGCGTCGCTGCCTTGAGGTTGGGCCTTGTGAATCTCCTCCCACAGAAGCGAGGACATTAGAGTCGTGTTGTTCCTGAAGACTTTTTCCGACTCCAGACGGTCAATGTATGCGCTGCCTATCTGGTAGGAGAGATTGAGAATCCTAGCTTTGTCCGCAGTGTTCAGGCCGTCGAATGCCTTGATGAATGCCTCAGGAAGATACGCTAAGTACGGTTTTGACGATGGGTCATTAATATTCCTGAGTGCCTCAAGTCTTCGCTGAAGGCGGCTCTTTGCGGAGACATCTCGCACGGTTACTCCCACAACGCTATCACTGACCATAGTTCGGAGGCTCTCTGCTGCGTCCTGGTCGTCATAGCGCATCCGTGAAATCACTCTGTAGGTCTCGGGTGCCGGCTTGCCTACGGAAAAACTCTCACCGCTCCGGCTTAAGACTGACCATTGGGCCAAGACTATCGACACTCCCGCGATGAACAGGAATATCACCGGCAAAAGGTATGACGTTATGAGGCGTTGATTAATCCTCTGCCAGAAATGACGCTCTGAAGGGAGAAGAATTATAGGTTTGGTTTTGCGTCTCATGGTCTGCCCTGTTCGTAGCGTGAATATGCCTGTACGATTTTCTGTACTATTTCGTGCCTCACCACGTCAGCGTCAGTTAGGTCGATGAACCCTATACCCTTAATGCCCCCGAGAATCTCACGCACCGTCCTCAAACCAGACTGCGAGGACCCAGGCAAATCTATCTGCGTAATGTCGCCCGTAACCACAGCCTTAGACCCGAAGCCGAGCCGAGTCAGGAACATCTTCATCTGCTTGGGTGTAGTGTTCTGTGCCTCGTCGAGAATGATGAATGACTCGTTAAGTGTCCTGCCTCTCATGTAGGCCAATGGGACAATCTCAATCACTCCCTTATCCGAGTAGCGCATGAATTTTTCTGGTGAGAGCAGGTCATAGAACGCATCATAGAGGGGCCTGACGTAAGGGTCAAGTTTTTCGCGCAAGTCTCCGGGAAGGTAGCCCAAGCTCTCTCCGGCCTCAACAGCGGGACGCACGAGAACCACACGATTAACCTTACCTGCTTTGAGCATTGAGACTGCCTCACAGACCGCGAGATAAGTTTTGCCCGTGCCAGCCGGACCAGTCGCGAAAAGTATAAAGTTGTCCCGAATCGCACGGATATATTCACGCTGTCCGGGGGTCTTTGCGCGTATGGGCTTGCCTCTTGCTGTGGTGCAGATAATCTCTGAGTATAACGCGTTGAGGTTGAGTTCATGGCCCTCTGCTAATGCGTCCATAGCCTTCCGAACATCGGCCTCGTGAATCTCGTGGCCCTTCTCGGCAACAGCAGCCAGCTCACGGATAATGTGCCCCGCGAGCCTCACGGGTTCAGGGTCAGGGCCGCTCACACGAACGACCCCGTCCTTGACCGAGAGCGTAACCGGGTAACGGGACTCTATAGCCTTGAAGTTCTCGTCATTAGCTCCGAGAAGCCGGGCCTGAACGAATCCATCTCCCGATAATGCGATGTCCATTACGCCGGATAAGCCTCCGGGGCTGCCTGTTCCTGAAGCCCAACGTCGCGCTTGTTTGCCTTAGCGTATTTCTTGGGCAGAAAGTCCTTCGCGACCTGCGGGAACATTATCCACGTCAATGCGTCCTCAGGCTGAAGCATCCACGGTTGAGCGTCCTTGCGGGCCTGTTCCATTTCGGGAGCGATCTTCTCGCCGGGCCTGCAGGTGATAGGCTCCTCGTTGCCGATAGCCATTTTCTGGACTTCGGGGTCCATCGGTGCCGGGGGCTGTCCGTAGTAGCCTAAGAAGTACTGCTTGATTTCCTTCGGGAAACTCTTCCAGCGGCCGCGCAGAACGTTCACTGTTGCCTGAGTTCCGACCATCTGGCTTGATGGCGTAACGAGAGGAGGATAGCCCATAGCCTTACGCACTACGGGTACTTCGTTGAGCACTGCGTCAAGTTTGTCGAGGGCGTTCATCTCGCGTAACTGGTTGACCATGTTCGAGTACATTCCGCCGGGTATCTGGTAGCGGAGAATGTTGATGTCGACTCCGGCAATCTCCGGCAGTAAGTCCTTGTACTTCTCGCGGAGTTTCTTGAAGTGCATCGTTATCGGGAGGAGGTCATCAATCTTAATCCCCGTGTCCCACACTGAGTCTGCGAGTGCTGCGACGATTGACTCAGTTGGGGGCTGGCTTGTCCCGAGAGCGAAGGGTGAAATTGCTGTGTCGACGATTTCCGCGCCCGCTTCGATACCGGCCAAGTATGCCATGCTGGCGAGTCCCGTAGTGTAGTGGCTGTGGAGCTCTATCGGGATGTCTACGCGTTCCTTGATTGCCTTCACGAGCCTCGAACAGTCAACGGGTCCGATTAATCCCGCCATGTCCTTAATCGCGATTGAGTCCGCGCCCATTTCCTGCATGCGTTTGGCCATTCCCGCGAAGGACTCGAGGGTGTGGACGGGTGAGAGAGTGTAGCTCATGCAGAGCTGAAGGTGTGCTCCCTCTTTCTTGACCTGGTCGGCGGCTACTTCGACGTTGCGTAAGTCGTTGAGGGCATCGAAGCAGCGGATAATGTCTATACCGTTGCCGACGGCCTTCTTGACGAACTCACGGACGACATCATCGGCGTAATGACGATAGCCCACGAGATTTTGTCCGCGAAGGAGCATTTGCAGCTTGGCCTTCTTGACGCGCGCACGGATCAGCCTGAGTCTCTCCCACGGGTCTTCCTCGAGGAAGCGCATTGCCGAGTCGAAAGTTGCTCCGCCCCACATTTCGAGAGCCCAATAGCCGGCGTTGTCCATGTACTCGAGGACGGGGAGCATGTCATCAGTCCTCATGCGTGTAGCTATTAATGACTGGTGGGCATCACGCAGGCCGGTTTCTGTGATACGTACTCTTTTCTCTCCTGCCATAAAATTATCTCCTTTGTGATTATGGAATTTTGCCAGTATTATACTTTATTTGCGGGCTAAAATTAATTCGCCTCTATGTGGGTGAAATAGTAAAATATCTTATTATTATGGCCTCTTACTATTTTGGAAGGAGCGGGGAAGAAATGACGTATGAGGAATTTATCGAACTCTTCAAGAGCCGTGCGCAGAGTGAATTATCGTATGACCCTGCATTGATTGAGTTCTACAAGGAAGGCTATTCATCTGAGGACCCGAAAGTTCTGGAATGGATTATCGACACTAACAAACGTTTTTGCGGTAAGGACAGTATTTGGCTGCTGAAAGATTTTCTGGTGCTCAAGGAGGATGCGGGCAACGGGGTATTTGTTGCGCAGAGAGTTGCGATTCATGATGTCTACATGGACGCGGAGAAGGACGGGTTTGACTCTGCGTTCGAGGGAGTTAGGAAGGCTCATGAGGAGATTACGCGGGCCAAAGCCGGAGACGTAATCAGCAAGAGGGTATCAGGTTCGTATGAGGCGATCCGTGAACAATTAATCGTCCGGCCTCTGAATTACGGTCTGCACATTGACGAGCTAGGCGGGAACGTCTACAGGAAGGTAGGAGATTTTGTGCTGGCACTCTACCAGCTGATAGGGGACTCGGCCGTCTCAGTTATCAGCAGCAAAATATCCCGTGATGAGCTGGCTTCGTGGGGAATGAGCAATAGGGCTGACGAGGTGATAGATGAGGCTCTTGCGAACACTTCGCGTTTGTTCCCAGCGTGCGTGTATGACGGGAGGGGGGGCGCAACGAATGAGGAAATGACGGCGAATTTTCTGGAGGGGGAATTTGAGCGCAAGGACATAACGGCAGACGGGAGGACTATACTTCTCTCGACGTTCAGGACCACGAACGGGGCGGCTTCGTTGTTCTATCCTGGAGTGGCAGAAAAGATGATGAGGATAATGGGGGGAGCGTTCTGGGCTGTGTTCATGAACATCAATGACGTAATGATCTTTGAGCGCGGGGACAAATTGGCTGAGAAGTGTGCGCGTATGGCCAAGACCGGCGGGGGGTTGGGAGAAATGTTGTCAGGGAGGGTGTATCTTTGCAGCGAGAAGGGGATTAACCCAGTGTAGGGCCGGAATATCTTCTGTGAGAATACTCCGGCGTAAGGGCAGCTATTGTTTCTTGGCCAAGTCCCAGAAAGCGTCGAGTTCCTGAAGCGAGTAATCAGAGATAGATTTTCCCTCAGACTTAGCGCACTCCTCCATGAACTGAAAGCGTTTGGTGAACTTGTCGCACACCATGTTCAAAGCCGCGTCTGGGTCAACGTTGAGTCTTCTGGCGATGTTGACGACCATGAAGAGGACATCACCGAGTTCTTCGGCGGTGTGAGTGGGGTTGTCCTCCTGTGAGGCCTCCTTGAGTTCGCGGATCTCCTCGTCGAGTTTGGTGAACAACGGCTCAACTTCACCGGCCGGCCAGTCGAACCCGACGTGTTTGACTTTTCCCTGAATGCGATTAGCCTTGAGGAGGGGCGGGAGTCCGTCGGGGATTCCTGCGAGGATTGAGGTGCTCTCGTGTTTGTCGCGGCGTTCTTTGGCCTTAATGCGCTCCCAGTTGCGGAGGACTTCATCGGAGTCGTTTGCGGAAGCGTTGCCGAAGACGTGAGGGTGTCTGCGTATGAGTTTGTCGCAGATGGTCCGAACAACGTCCTTGATGTCGAACTCCCCGAGCTCCTTAGCGATAGAGGCAACGAACACGACTTGTAGTAGGAGGTCTCCGGCTTCTTCGCGGATGTCTGGGAAGTTGTGCTTGGTGATTGCGTCGGCGAGTTCGTAGGCTTCTTCGGTGATGGGAGTGCGGAGGGTGTCGAGGGTTTGTTTTCTGTCCCAAGGGCAGCCGTTTGGAGCTCGGAGGCGGTCAATGATGTTTACGATTTCGTCAAAGTAATGTGAACTGTTAATTTGTGATTCCCTCTTAGTGAAAAATTTTGTGATGATTATAGCAGTGATAGGAAGAGGGAGGCAGAGTATCTCATCTGCTCCCTGTGAAATAGTTAGCGATTGACGGACAGGCCCAAAGATTTTGCGAGGCTGAATATTGCTGCCTCAGAGAGCCGACTAATCTCCATTATTGCCTCGAGGGGGTAACTCCTCTTCAGCATGTCGGAAGCTACCCGCGTCATGTTCTCGTGGATACCTTCAGCACGTCCCTCAGCACGTCCTTCTTCCCAGCCTTCAGCAATAGCTCTGGAGCGTTCCTTCTCCGCGTTGTACTCTGTCAAATACATACCCTTCACCTCCGCCTTATTCGACAACAGAAATTTCTTCAGCAGCGAACTCTCCGGCATATCCTCAACTGCCGAATCCACTGCCTCCTCAAGACTAAGCCCGGCCTTCTGGTGCCCCCTGACAGCATCAATAAACCACGCATAGTCCTTCAACGGACGGCATGCCTCCATGAGTTCCCTGTTCCGCCCGTAATTGATATTGAGCATCCTGACCTTGACCTCAATATCTCCTTCTTCTCCCCCGAATGCATCACTCAGCTTGAGTATTCGTTCTTCCGGCTCATCCGCAAGCCCATTGTAGAAGCACACACACTTCGGCTTCGGGAGCATGTGAAGTTTTGAGCCGTACCTGTAGATATTATTATCGCTCAAATACTTGTCATAGAGCTGGGCCGCATAAATGAGAATCCTTATTGGGATGTTCGGGTTGAAACTTGACTGGTGTTCCCAGATATACAGGACAAACGCAGTCAGCACAATAAATGATACGTCGTTCTTCATGCCCAGATACACGGCATCCTCGATGGTGTTGAGGATAATATCATCAGGATTCGTGTAGTGCGAATTGTTGAGGGCGTTATAGAGGCTGAGGGTCCATTCTTTGTGTTCAGGGTTGCCGAAGATGAACTTGAACAGCCTATCCTTGTGAGTAGTGTTTATGCCCAAATATGACCGCTTCCTTGTGATGGGAATAATCATAACATTTTGAGGGCAATAATGAGTGTGGAAAAATTATGACGGAACATAACAAAATAACAAGGTTTTATGCTATAAGTTTCTTGTCTAAGGAAATGTTTTTAGCACGCGACCACTTAAATGGTCTATCCTTGTTCAGGTTAATTATACCATACTGCAAGGTTTGGGCGTGAGTAGTTGTGTGCAAATTTTTCGTATTGTTTGTGGGTGGTCTGTAGGTGAAGCAGGCATACAGCACTATTGACGGAGATTAAAGAAGGAGGAAAAAATTTATGAGGAAAATGCGCAAAGGATTCACGCTCGTGGAATTATTGATAGTGATTGCGATTTTGGGAGCACTGTCGGCGGGTATGTCGATGTCGAGCGGAGGAGCAACAGCATCGGCAAAGGCTGCCACGATAATATCTAACCTGCAGACAATCAAGAGTGCAGCTCTTATATTCTACATTGACCACATGGAGAGCGGAGATGCAAGTTTCACAATGAACAGCTTCTACAAGGTCTCCGATGATTATCTTGACGAGACCACAATCAAGATGATAACGAGTGAGGCAAGATACTCATTTGAGATAATAACTATCACAGGTAAGCCCAAACAGTGGTACGTTGGATATGCGTTGAATACTGATGAGACTGACAATGATCAAGTAGTTGCAAGACTCAAGGCACGTGCGGCAAATATTGGCTTAGTCGGAGGGTCAGGTTCAACAAAGCCAACCAAACCTGGAGCTAAATATACGTGGAAGGCACCGACAGCAGCTCCTACCGATGCAGTTGATGCAGAGGCAACCACAACAGTATGGCTTAGGGTACGCTGACCACGCAATGACACAACGATAACCTACAACCAACCAACACACAATACACAAAGAGTCTCCCACTCGAGGAGGCTCTTACTTTTCCCCTATCTCGGAGACTTCCTCCGGCTCACAGGCAAAACATCCCCGCTCTCCTCACACCATAACACCCTGAACCCATACTCATCGACTCTCCCCTGCGCCCCAACAAACTCCAGAACCGCACGACCAATCCCCCGCAGACTCTTCACCGTCGACCGGCTCAACCCCCCAAAGTCCAGCCCAGCAATCACCGACTCCTCACTGCCCGCGTAAGTTACTTCCGTCCTCTTCCGCCCCGGAGCAACAACGTACGTCGGCACCATCGACAGAGCCGCTAGCCTCGTAACTCCCTCATCATTCTTCACGAACTCAGCCGCAAGAATCATGCTCCTCTCTCTCGGAAGAGTCCTCTGGAACGACACAAAATTTCCCAGCGACCAAGCTACTGCCTTCACCTCATCACTAACTATCCGAACCTCCACAGGCTGCAGGACGTGCGGGTGTGTCCCAACAACCAGCGTCGCTCCCTCACTCAATGCCCAATCCGCCGCGCGCTTCTGGTGGACGTTCGGCCGAAAATGGTACTCGTTCCCCCAGTGGAACAACGCTATTATCACGTCGGGACTCAGTGCCTTAGCCCGCGCAATGCTCTGCCGGATGTCGGGTGAGGCTATCACGTTCAGGTGGACATCACGGGATTTCGGCCACTCGTTGCTGCCGTAAGTGTGATTGATGAACGCCGCCCGGATTCCGTTGTTGTCGAGGGCTATAGCGTCGTTGGAGGGCACATCGTCGAGGCCGAGACCAACCCACGATAAGTCTGCGGACTCAAGAACTCTCACGGTCCTTCTCGCTCCTGCAGAGCCCCTGTCGAAAATGTGATTGTTCGCAAGAGTCAGAAGGTCAACCCCCAAATCATTGCTGAGATTTTCTGTGAACACGTCGGGAGTGTTGAAGAACGGGAACCCCGCGTAACGTAATTTCTTCCCTGTGCCTGCAAAAACTGTCTCGAGGTTGCCCACAAGAAATGCATCCTTCAGCAACGGCTTTATCCTCCTGAATGACGGTGAGAAGTCGTAAGTGTCTCCGCTCTTGGCCGCCTCCAATTGCTGGTCGTGAACCATAATATCCCCGATGAACAGGAAGCGCGCCCTGACTTCTGCCTCAGCACTCACGCACAATGACCACAAGATTATTCCCGCGACAAAAAGTTTCCTCATTCCTTCAGCACTCCTTATAATATAATCAACCAAATTCTAATCACGAAGGATAAATTTTGCTATGACTAATAATAATTTCTGGTGGACTGTCGAATTAAGCACCCCAATAACTCACGGCAACAGAACCTACAATGAGGAACGCCTAAGCACTATAGCCGCTCTCACTAACACAATAGGCTCAGAGATTGCCACAGAGCGGGACTTCTTCGGGACACAAAGATTGTTCCTGAAGATGGATTACACGGCCTCACGAGGAATTGACGACATAATTTATGAGTTGGACTTCATACTTCAGGACCCGGACTTTGAGGGAATAGAGATCTCACGCTGCTACAAAGTTGAGAATCAGGCTTGGGAGACCCTGCACTATGACGCTTTCCCCCCACTGCCAGTCGGAAAAAGCTTAATGGTCATGGCCCCGTGGCACGAGAAAGAAGAACTCCCTGAAGGCCGAATCCCAATCTACGTCTACCCAGCGAGCGCGTTCGGCACAGGCTACCACGAAAGCACTCGAATAGCCCTCGAACTCCTCGAGAGCATCGTCAAGACCGGAGACACCATCCTAGACGTAGGGACAGGCACGGGAATACTCTTCATTACGGCCCTCAAACTCGGAGCAGCGCAGGCCATAGCCAGAGACATAGACCCAACGACGCTCAGCGAGGCCAAGAGAAATATGAACCTCAACGGAATTAACCCCAACGTCTGCACCCTAACAGAAGGCGACCTCCTGAAGGGTTTTACGGGACAAGTCAACATTCTCACGGCTAATATCCTCCTGAATCCAAATCTCACTCTGCTTCCCGACGTTAAACGGGTCCTCAAGCCCAAAGGTTACGCAATCTTCTCGGGAATGACATACGTGGAAAGCTACACGTTCGTATCCGTCCTGAACTCTTCGGGAATGATGATAGAGCGCGAATTACGGCAGGGGGACTGGTGGGGATGCAGGGCGGTAAAGGCTTGGGGCTAAACATCTTCGTTCACGTCTTCGGGTGCCGGTCCAGCCTGTGCGAGGGCGAATACATTGCGGGTGCTCTGGCCTCCATTGGCGCGTCAATAACTGAGACACTCACGGACTCCCTGAACGCTGCGGTAATCGTTACGTGTTCAGTAACTCAGGAGGCGGAGAGGAAGTGCAGACAGCTCGTCAGGCGGGTGCGTCGCTCTCTGGGCAGTGATGGGGTCTTGGCGGTTTGCGGGTGCTGGTCTCAGGGGCTCGACTCTGAGTCGGCTCGTGGACTAGGCATTGACATTCTCGCGGGCTCAAGGGGCAAGAGCTTAGTACCTGAAGCCGTGATGAGAATGCTCAAGACCGGCCGGAGCTTTATCGACTTACGGACTCAGGACATTTTTGCACAGTCAGAGTGGGAAGAACTCAGCATAGAATCTCCCGTAATGCACTCGCGGGCGTTCATGAAGATTCAGGACGGGTGCAATCACTTCTGCTCATACTGCATAATTCCCTACATGAGGGGCCGTCCGGTGAGCAGGCCAAGAGAAAACATCCTCGCAGAAATCCGAAGGTTAATCGCTAACGGGTGCCGTGAAGTCGTGTTCACAGGGATTCACTTGGGGATTTACGGCCAAGACAGATCGGACTCGCTCGCGGGACTCATTCGTGAGGTCTCCAGAATCGAGGGCCTTGAAAGATTGCGCTTGGGGTCCCTTGAACCTTTCTGCCTGAGTGATGATTTGCTGGAGGCACTGAGTGAGTGCAGTGCGTTCTGCCCGCACTTACACCTGCCCTTACAGAGCGGGGACGACGGGGTCCTATCGTCAATGAGGCGGGGCTACAGTTCCGGAGACTTCGTGAGGGCCTGTGAGAATGCCCGGAATTTTCTCGGTGAGGACCTCCACATTTCGAGCGATATTCTCGTGGGGTTCCCGGGCGAATCTGACGAGGCCTTCAGGAATACACTTGACGTTATGCGCAGGGCTGGGCTTGGTCGAGTCCACGTGTTCCCATACTCGCAGCGCAGAGGCACTACAGCCGCGAACATGCCCGGACAGATCCCGCACGAGGTGAAGATTTCCCGGACCTCACTCGCAATTTCTCTGGGGCGTGAACTCTATGACTCTTACGTGAGAAGATTTGTGGGTTGTGAGGTTGAGATTCTGATTGAGGCGGGCAATAAGGGACATACACGGCACTACGTCGAGGCGTTGTGCGAGGGTGTCAGCAATGAAATCGTGAAAGCTAAAGTTATCGGGGTGAGTGATGGCAGGTTTGAGTGTTTGCGTAGGTCTTGACGCAGGAAAGTACGAGTCCAAGCTGGCATATTCCGACGGGTTGAGCACAAGAGTTATTGCGGGCCTCTCAGGCTTTGACCCGAATGCGCTGCGTGAGGAGGCTGAAGCGTTCTTCGATGAGCCGGTGTTCTCGTGTGTTGTCGCAAATTCCGGCAGAACTGAGGACTTGAGGAGGCGCGCGCTGTCCTGCGGGTTCACTGAGGCCGAAATCATTCCCGCACACGAAGCCGTGAGTCTCGCTCTTGGCCAAGAAGGAAGGGCCTTAGTGTGGGACTTGGGCGAGTCCGCCGGAAGAATGTACGTGATTGACGGAGGACACCTTGCGGAGAGCGTGATAGTTCGGGACGTTTGCGGGGGAGCGTTCGACTCAGCCTTTGGGGAGTACTTGAGGAACCGTTACGGTCTGAGTGAGACGGACACACGGGAGGCCAGAAGGATTAAGCACGAACTCAGCGGACACAATTATTGCGTGTGGCGGGAACTGAGGGTGTACCGTGAGGAGTTCGAGAGGCTGATATATTTTCCGTTGAGGAGGGCGGCACATGTCCTCAACAGGTTACGGAGAGTCCACAGGCCGTCAAGAATAATCATGACTGGAGGGGGCGCAAAGATCCCGATTGCGGTGAAGATTGCCGGTGAGGTTCTCGGGGTCAGCCCGGAAGTTCAGGAGGACGTGATAGCACGTGGAGCGTCATTGAGGGCACGGGAACTCCGGAGGACTCGCGGGCAGGTCTCTGGGACTAACACGACGATTAGGCTGAAGGAATTACGCTCGGGACTTATTGAGCTTGAGGACAGGCTGACGAGACGGCAGAAGGACAGGTTGTACGCTATGTTCCGACAGGCGGAAGGGATTAACGATGCCGGAATCATTGCGTTAATGGAGGGACTTATCCGCGAAATCAGGAACGCATGACTCCGGCATAATGACATGACTAAATTCCGTTGATGAAGTCCATGTAGAACTTGTCGCGTATTGGGTCAAGCCTCGATTTCTGGAAGCTTTTTGCCAGCGCGAACGAACGCATAGCCTCACTCTTGCGCACTTCCGGGTCAAGCATCCTCTTAATGGCCCCGCAAATCTGCCCGACGTTTCCGGCTTTGAACAGCATATCTCCTGAGGCCAGCTCGGGATTTCCTCCTGCATCCGAACAGGTTACGGGTAGAGCTCTGCTCATGGCCTCGACGATTGAGCGGCAAAGTCCCTCAGTGAATGAGGGGTGGATGTACACGTCGAGGGTGTCATACCAGTCGAAGATTTTGCCGTGAGGGATTGGTCCGAAGAGTTTCACTTGGTCCTGAAGGTTGAGGGAATTGACGAGAGCTTGGAATTTTGGTGTGGTGATGACTCCTGCAAGGTGGTACTCGATGTTAGTGATGCCCTGCCTCTTGAGTTCAGCGAGGGCACGGACGACGTATGCTTGTCCTTTGAGGCTGCCGATGTTTGCTGCGGTCCCGAAGATGACTCTGTTGCCCCCCCCCCCGTAAGTATTTATACGGGTTTCGAGGATTTGGGGGTCGAGTTCGGGGAGTTCTACGTCGGAACAGCCGAGAGTTTTGCCGGAGGTCGGGTATCTCTGCTGGAGGACGCTCTGTGTTACGTATGCGACGTATGGTGCGCGGGCGATTTCGGTTCTGG
>JAFPZI010000180.1 GCA_017417365.1 Synergistaceae bacterium | reverse complement strand
GCACAACTACCGACTTCACACGCCCGCTGTCGTCCCTGAAGCGCAAAGTTACTCCCTGAGTTCCGGGGACTATGCTCGTAGGGTCTATCAGCTTTCCGTCGGGGATTGGTGATGACGCGCTCACCTCAACGTCTCCGTTCCACGCTGCGAGGGCCTTAATCGTCGGGGCGAGGCTCTGGGCTGTCCGTGTCTGCGGGGGTGAACTCTCCGTGAAGTTGCCCTCATAGCCCGGGGCCTCTATGCGGGAGTATTGTGGCATGTAGAGTTCGATTCTGGCATCACTGGCTTCACTCTCCTGAATGGCCCGGAGGACTTCTCTGCGTGATAACCTGCTGCCGTCAGCGTAAACTTTCAGGGCAGAGAGAATGTTACGTGTTGCGCGGTTGCCTCCCGAAATTTTTGCGGCTTGGCCAAGTGTGAAGCTCTCACCTGATACGTAGATGACTTCAGGAATCTCAATCTTGATGTTCTGCGCGGCTTCCGACACCCCGATAAAACAAAGCAGGAGCATCATCAACAGACACTCCCGCCGTAAAATCTTAATCATTGCCTTAACGCTTGAGGCCGTTAGCGATTCTCAGGAGGTCATCCGCCGTCTGAATACCTTTGGAGTTTGCCTCATAAGCCCTCTGAGCAACAATCATTTCTACCATTTCTTCGACTACCTGAACGTTTGACATCTCTATAACGTTCTGCCTGACTTGGGGCATTCCGTCCTCACCTGGGGCACCTGTGATGGGTTCACCGCTGGCGGGGGTCTGGACAAACAATCTGTCTCCAATCGCACGCAGTCCAGAAGGGTTCACGAATCTCGCTAATTCGAGCTGGCCGAGTTCCTGAAGGGTAACTTCGTCGGCGGTCCTTATGCTGATTACTCCTGTGGGTGAGAGCTGGATTTCTTGAGCGTTGTTGGGGATTGTGATTGCTGGTTCGAGAAGGTAGCCGTCCTCGTTGACTATCTGGCCTTGATCGTCAATCTGCCATGAGCCGCCGCGAGTGTAGCCTATCTGGCCGTTTCCCATGTTGACCTGGAAGAAGCCGTTATCGTCGACTATTGCCCAGTCCAGAGTCCCGTCGGTAATCTGGAAATTTCCCTGCACCATGAAGCTCGGGGTTGCGGTTACTCTTGTTCCTAGTCCTACTTGGACTCCTGTGGGTACTACGCTCCCTCCCTCAATCGGTGCTCCGGGTTCGCGGTAAATCTGGTACATGAGGTCCTCAAAATCTGCGCGCCTCTTCTTGTAGCCCTGAGTGTTGACGTTGGCCAAGTTGTGGGTTACGACGTCAAGGTGTGTCTGCTGGGCTATCATTCCTGATGCGCTGGTCCATAGTGAGCGTAACATGTATTTCTGTCCTCCTGTCCTGAATTTGTGTCTGTTATGTCTCTAGTGTTTAGTGAGGTGCTATAAGCCGTTCTGGCCGCAATAATCCCCCATTACCATATAAGACTAAGCTTACCCCCTGCTGAACGAAGTAATTAATCTGCTGGTCATGTCGTCGTGGGTCATTAAGGCCTTCGAAGCTCCCTCGTAAATTCTCTGTGCCTCAATCATTCTGGCCATCTCAGTAACTACCTCAACGTTCGACATCTCCAACGCTCCCCCCCAAAATCTCGCGTTCTCCACCTGTTCCGCTTCCCCGGATTGTTCCGTAGGGGTCAGAAGATTCTTCCCCGCATGGCGCAAATATGTCGGCCTCTCGAACGTGAACACAGTAACCCGCCCCACAACTGCAGCCTGCCCGTCCGCAGGATTGCGCGTGATAATCTGCCCCGTCTTGCTGACCTCGATACTTGCAGCGTTGTTGCCGATGTTTATCGGTCCTCCCTCACCCTGAAGCATTAGGCCGTTGGGAGTTACTATGTTTCCGGCAGAGTCGAGCTCAAAATTCCCCTCGCGGGTGTAAAACACGTTCCCGTTCTCGTCAGCAACAGCAAAGAATCCCGGCCCGTCTATCGCTATGTCCAACGGGTTCTCGCTCGTCTTGATGACCCCGGGAAAAGTGTCCATAACGTCCTCAGAGAAGACCGCAGCAAGTGCAACTGACCCAATCACTGTGCGCCCCTTGAACGGCATATCGGCAGGCCACACTGTAGTAATCTTGGTCTCTGTGTCCTCGCTGACCTTCTCGATACGGTCAAGCAGCGCAGAAAAATCCGATGTCGCACTAATCCTCCGCTTGTACCCGGGAGTATCTACGTTGGCCAAGTTGTTCGTGATTACGTCTAGGTGAGTCTCCTGCACCAGCATTCCCGAAGCGGCTTCGTAAATCCCTCTGTTCATTCTTCATCACTCCCTGTCAGTAGCGTTTTCGGCTAGAGCGTTTGAGGTTCACGAGCATTGAGCTTCTGCCGGAACTCTTGAGGCTGTCGAGTTCTGCTAGGGCTTTGCCGGTGCCCAGAGCAACACTCTCCATAGGGTTCTCAGCAGTGAAGCAGTTGATGCCCGTCTGCTGTGCAATGAGTTCGGGCAGTCCCCGCAACAACGCTCCTCCGCCGGTCAAGACTATTCCTCTGTCAATTATGTCGGCGGAAAGTTCGGGGGGAGTTAGCTCGAGAACGTTGCGGATACCGTCTACCAGCGTCTGAATCATCTCGCCGATTGCCATGTTGACCGCTGAACTTGTTACCTCAATCTGTCTCGGGAGCCCTTGCACCAAGTCCCGTCCCTTGACTATCATTCTCTGGTCCTCCTCAAGTGGCGTGCATGTCCCAATCATAATCTTTAAGTTCTCGGCGGTCTGGTCCCCTATCGCTAGGTTGTACTGCCTCCTTAAGTAGCGCATTATCCCTTCGTCGAACTTGTCGCCCCCAAGACGCAAGGACTTCGACACAACGACTCCCCCAAGAGAGATTACAGCAGTATCCGTAGTGCCTCCTCCGATGTCGACGAGCATTTTTCCGCGAGCCTCCTCAACCTTGAGGTTAGCTCCGATTGCGGCGGCCATAGGTTCCTCAATCAAGTATGCCTCACGTGCCCCGACCTCTAGAGCGGCCTCGAGAACTGCCCTTCTCTCAACGTCAGTAGCTCCCGAAGGTACGCAAATCATTGTGCGGTTCCTGAAGAACTTTTGCGAACCCTTAGTTACCCGCCTCATGAAGTGCTGCAACATTGCTTCAGTCATTGCGTAATTGGCGATAACTCCATCACGCAGGGGCCTCACGGATACGATGCTGCCGGGAGTACGTCCTACCATGCTCTTGGCCTCGTAACCGACCGCGAGAATGTCGCCGGTGTCCTGGTCAACAGCGACAACTGACGGTTCACGCAACACCACACCGTGATGTTTCTCGTAAATCAGTACGGTAGCAGTGCCTAAGTCTATACCGATGTCAGTCCCGAACATTCTTGCACACCCCCAATAAGACCAGAGCAATCACCCAAGCACCAAAGCCGGAACTGCACCCGCTCGAGGTCTCTGACTCAAACTCTGGCATAGGAGTCCCAAACTTCCACAAAGCGCAGTCCGAGTTGATTTCTGTGCTGCCTATCGTGTCAATGTCAACGTAGCCGGTTATTCTGACTTTGCCGGACTCTGTCGATGTCAGAGTAACGGAGTAAGTCAGTCCCTCGCTGCTTACTGAGATTGGCAGGGTGTAAGGGTCGTTGAGGGTCGGGCGCATTTCGGGGAGCGGCACGGGAATATTTATGCCGTTGGGGATGTTGTCCTCCCAAGCCTTTATGTCTATGCCTGTAGCGTCAATTCTGAGGTAAATATCGTAGGAAGTCAGGAATCTAGCATCAACGCTGGCAACGTCATAGCCGGTAAAATCCCGCGCGACTTCCTGAGCTGTCGAGGTCTTGAGCTGCAAAATTCCTGTGAGGGACAAACTGACCCTAACAAAACTTTTCTCGGCGAACCCCTGACCCTTGATGTTCCAGTATCCCGAAATGTCGTATTCTTCTCCGCAGACTGAGGCACTGCACAGCAATAACACAAGGCAGGCCAATAAAATTTTTCTCATGAATTTTCACCCTCAATTCTTAATCTGTTAATCATTCCGGCCAAGTAACCAGCACCAAAACCGTTATCGATATTCACGACGCTCACCCCGCTGGCGCAAGAGTTCAGCATGGCCAACAGCGCAGATACCCCGCCGAATGACGCACCATAGCCCACGCTGGTCGGGACGGCAATCACGGGACAATCCGCGAGTCCCCCGAGAACACTGGCTAATGCTCCCTCCATTCCGGCTACGGCAATAATCACGCTGGCACTCATGATGTCGTCAATGCGGCTCAGGACTCGGTGAAGGCCGGCGACCCCAACGTCATAGAGCCTCCTGACTCTGTTGCCTAAGACTTCTGCGGTCAACGCGGCCTCCTCTGCGACGGGAATATCGCTCGTGCCTCCTGTGGCTACAACGATAAAGCCTTTGCCTTGAGGTTCGGGGATTGGACCGTAGACTCCTGCGCGGGCTTCGGGGTAATACTGGACATGGCAGCCCAGCTTGAGGAGTTCAGCGTGAGAGTCTTGGGATAAACGGGTGATGAGTATAGTTTTCTGGTTGTGAGAGCGCATCACGTCAATTATGCCTGCGATTTGTGCGGGAGTTTTTCCGGCTCCGTAGATGACTTCGGAGACACCCTGACGTAATTTCCTGTGCAGGTCAACTTTAGCATAGCCGATGTCCTCAAAAGGTTTTTCCTTGAGCCGGAGATATGCCTCATCAATAGAAATAGTATCGTTCTTGAAGTCTTGGAGGATCTGCCTAATATCGTTCATGTAAACTTTCTACCACCTCTGAAATATGGAGAAATGATAGCACACACTTACAGTTAATACACCGGCCCGAAATAAGTCTCGTCGAGTTTGACGCGTTCACGGTAGAAGATTACCTGCTTGACGATTGCCATAGACGGGCCATGACGTAATTTTTCCTTCATTTCGTTTACGCACTCGGGGACTCCCTGAAAGACTACTTCCACTCTGCCGTCCATGAGGTTTTCTACGCTGCCGGTGAGGCCTAACCTTTCTGCCTGCTCGAAGGCCCAATACCTGAAGCCGACGTGTTGGACTCTGCCGGAGACTAGTGCTCGGACCCGGATGAAATTGCTCTTGTCGTCGTAATTCATTGCCATACCCCTTTATCTGTTAATTGCTGTGAGACTTTGCCGGACCAATCGTGATTACTCGCAGGGGATGCCGGACTCGGGTGCAAGATTCTCGACACCCTCACCCCCAGCCCATCAAGTGCCGTTATCGCCCTGCCCTCAGCGAACGCTCCAACACCCACAACGTACTCCGCCCCAAAACTCTCAACAACCCCGCGCAAACACGAATCACACACCCCGAACAACTTCACCCTGTCCTCCTTAGTGAGCTTGTCGGGAGTGAGATTCCTAGCTCTGCCGTCCTCACTCTGACTCAGAAAAAGCAGCGGGCAATAGTTCAGCACAACGTGTTCACGGAAGAACTCCCCAGAACTGCCGAACCTCTCTCGGAACAACCCCCACAATCTCCTGCCGCTGACCTCCGAACGACCGCACTCAAGCCCCCTCACAGGGTACGACGGGTGAACGTTTTCGGGAGGCACTATGCGAATCTCATGGATACCCAGAAAGTTCTTGACCGCCCCGACCTCTCCGAACGGTACCCCTGTCTGAGCCATGCCCCATGGGCCGGGATTCATCCCCACAAACACCACACGGGCACGAGCAGGACACTTGGCCAAGTACTGAGCGAAACCGTCCCAAGCGTAACGCAACGGGTTATACACGAACGCTGCGGGCTGCGAGAATGCCAATCTCCCTGCCTCATCTCTGAGACCTTCATAGAGTTCTAGAATGTGTGAATTAGTCATGATGGGAATATTTTACACGAGAGGCGCAAAAAAATTCCCCAGATTTCTCCGGGGACTGCGTTATGTCTTGTGAATTACTCTGTATCCTCCTGACGCATCAATCTGCGCTTAATCCGCCGTAACTTTTTGTACTGCACAGGAAACTTCTTGCGCAGTGCCTTCTTTGTCTCGCCAGGCAGACCCTTCACAAACTTGGCCGCCTTGAACGTCCACGGGAAATTCCTCCGCCACACAGAACGCCAGTTGTGATAATAGTCCACCTTGTGCTTGGCTATCCCCTTCTGGAACTCTATTGCGTGTTCAAGAAATTCTGCGTACTCTGGGTAATACTTGCCGATTACCTTCCTGATGTCGTCTAAGTCCTCCTGAAGTATCGGCTGAAAGAATGAATACACCCTCTCGTCCAGCACTCCGGGCAACGCCGCCCAAGGACATAACAGGCTCTCAAACAAGTTGCCGACATATTTGACCGTGTCATCAACGACGTGAAAGGCCCCTATGTTCGAGAAATACGGAATGTAATTCTCCTCTGGGGCTGGCATAATCTTAACGTCAGACACAACATGCCCATACAGATAACGGCAGGCCAAGTCCTCCTCACGGTGATTGCAATACGGCAGGGAAACATCATGAAGGATTACCCACGAGCCAATCTTCATGAACGGCAGGACGCACAAGAAATTCAGCGTCTCCCACGGGTGAATGTGCGCGGTGTCCAGAACGAGAAGGTCAATGTCTCCGCCTACCCTCTCGATGAAGCGAGAAATGTCCCCGCCCCTGTAGATCGTCCATTTGTCCTTGAGGTGAGAAAACTTCTCGTCGACTAT
>JAFPZI010000179.1 GCA_017417365.1 Synergistaceae bacterium | reverse complement strand
ATTGACGGCGCATTGGTCGGAGGTGCCTCACTGAAGCCCGCGTCATTCCTTGAGATTTACACCGCGTACAAGGCCTAATTTTGCTGTGCCCCTTCGTGTGAATCGGGGGGGTACTTTTTTTATCGTTTGAAGGAGGTAGGAAACGTGAATATCAGGAAAATCTTAGCGTTCACAGTTCTCGGCGTAATGCTCTGCTCAGGGATTGCAGGTGCCGTTCAGACTGAGGACGCACTAAGCACACGCACGGATGACTCTGTGTATTTGGTGCTCAATCTTGAGGACACTTCAGCATTCTTGCAGTGGCTGTTCTCTCAGGAGAATATCAAGCTCTTCATGCCCCTCATTGCCAGTTCCGATGCCGGGGCTGGGGGTGTGATGGCTGCCGAGATGGTCAGCACACTAGTATCACAGACTCCCCTGAGGTCTGCGGCTGTCGTTACAGGAATCACCAAAGAGGGTGTGAAGTCCAATAAACCCTTCATGCAGGGAGCGTTCACGTTCAGCCCGGAAGTCTCGGAGACCGTCAAGAAACTAGAGGACGGGCAGGCAGAAGCCCTTGACGTTGCCAAACTGTTACTAGGCGACCAGTTAGCGGCCTCGTTTGCTGAGACAATGATTAAGCTGCAGCCCGAGAAGAACGGAATTTACAGGCTGAACAACGAACTATTCATCAAGGCTTCAGGTGATGTTGTCGTTCTTGGTACGTCGATGAATGAGGTACGTCTGGCACTAAAGGCTATGGGCAATGAGGAGAGCCGCCTATTCACGAGGACACCCAGAAGATTCACCGAGCGTGATTTTGCCTTGATACACATGGACTTCGACACTATGGCCGAGATTAAGTCCAACGAGCAGCTTGAAGACGTAAACATACACGAAATTTTCGCCAAGCCCCTAGAGGCAGAGTTTGCGTTCAAGACCCTCGAGGACAGGTTCATAATCTCAACGAGCCTGAATCTCATTGATGCCCTCACGCCGAAATACTTTGACATGTACATGAAGCAGTCGGCAGATATTCTGCTCACTCAGGGCGGGAACATCGACATCACCAACGCGGGCGGACACACTCAGCCGATTCTTGCTGTGGGGACAACCCTAGACTTCAGCACCTTCAAGGACGACAAGACGTGGAAGCCAATCATTAACGGCATGGTTCGTCGGCTCAAGAGGCATTTCGGAATCACTGAGGACGAGATTACGGCACTGGTCAGCGGTCCATTGTCGGTAATCGTCAACGACTCCGTAACTTATGAGAGCCTGAAGGTCCCGGCAGTCTATATCTCGCAGACCGGCCAAGCTGGAGCATCGGCGAAAATCTTTGAGCGTCTCGGGAACTCAAAGCATTTCACGCGCGTCTCAGGTGAGCAGCATGAAGGCCTCCTCCAGATGGATACGTCATTAAGCCCAATATCCTGCCTAGTGTCTGACAGGAACGGAACACTTCTTGTGGACTTTGCGGAACTCTCCAGCCTCGCTGGCAGTCCAGACATACGGCCGATGTTCGCGGAACTTCTCGGGCGTGAGTCCATTGCGTCTATATGGCTGGACTTCGCGTCCCTTCAGGCGTGGATCAACGACGAGAATAATGGACTAATGGCGTTTGCTGGACCTATGGCGGTGTTCGCGGGGTTCGGCAAACAGTTTCAGGCATTCCGCGAGGTCCTGAAAGCAGAACTCTCTGTGCCGTCGTTGTCAATCTGGACGGAGAAGCCGGCAATCTTCCACATGTCGTTTGAGAACAGGAAGATTGACCCTGAGAACGGGCTAATTGCCAAGATAATCAAGGCATATCTGACGTTCAAGAAGTAATCCGCCGGCAATCACACACAAATAACGAACACAACCCCTCCGGCTCTGGTTTATGGGGTCGGAGGATATTTTTTGCGAAAGGGGAATGAAGAATAGACGATATGAGCATTCAAGCCATAAAGACCTACTTTGACCACGAGATAAATTCGCAGTCCCTAGAGAAGATGGAGTCGTCGAGGCTCTCGGAAAATGCGGTGTGGCTTCTGGAACAGAGATATTTTGTGTCCAGGTATGACCGCGAAATTCAGTCTGTGAGGAACGAGAACAGTTTTGAGGAGTTCGCACGTAGGGTGTCCAGGACGGTAGCAAGTGCCGAAGTGAATTACTCGGACTCCGCCGACTGGATTCGCACACTTGAGAAGAACATTGCCTCTGACATTCTCGGCAGAAGGTTCCTGTTCAACTCACCGTGCCTGTTCAGCGCAGCCGCCGGCCTCACTGTGATTCCAGAGATGGCGGACATAATCTACAAGAGTCCCGACGAGATGACCCTAGAGGACTATCGGAGGCTCTACGAATCCCGCACGAAGAACCAGCAGTTATTCGCGTGTTTCGTGATAAGCGTCCCTGATAGCATAGAGGGAATCTTTGAGTCCGTGAAGAACGCGAGCATCATCAGCAAATTCGGCGGAGGTGTCGGGGGTAACTTCGGGCACCTTCGGGAACACAGCTCAGAGATCGCCGGAGGTACCGGGGGCAAAGCGTCTGGGCCGGTGTCGTTCATGGAGACTTGGAACACAATGGGCGCGGTTGTCGTTCAGGGCGGCAAGAGAAGGGCGGCGTTGATGGGTATGCTGTTCGACGACCACCCGGACATCTTCGACTTCATCGACTGCAAGACTGAGGACGGGAAATTATCGTACTTCAACATTTCCGTAGCCATTTCGGATAAGCTCATGGATGCGGCTTCACGTGATGAGTCGTTCGAGCTGCATTCACGGGTTGACGGGAGCGTGGTGAGGACTCTTCGTGCGCGTGAACTCATGAACCACATTTGCGAGTCGGCGTGGAAGAGGGGGGACCCTGGAGTGTTCTTCATTGACCGTGCGAGACAGGATAACCTGCTGAAGCTGGGCAGTGAGTGGGAGATTGAGTCGACCAACCCGTGCGGTGAACAGCCTCTGCCGAACTTCACGAGCTGCAATCTCGGGTCAATCAACGTCGAAATGTTTGCCGGCGGCCAGAAGAATTTTGACTGGGAGGGGTTCCGGGCACAGGTCTTCAGGTCAATCTACTACCTTGACTTGGTGATAGATGCCTGCTCGTACCCTCTTGAAGTGATAGGTGAGCGCACGAAGTTAATCCGTCCCGTTGGTTTGGGGATAATGGGACTTGCCGACGCATCAATAATTCAGGGAATAGTCTACGGTTCCGACGAGTTCAACGCGTTCTGCAGGAGGCTCGGCGGAGTTTTGGCGCGCTCTGCACTCTCAGCGACGGTTCAGGCGGTTACCGACTCAAACAAGCCCCCGTTCCCTGAACACGAATTAGCTGCCCGGCTCTTCGACGGCCTGAAGCTCCCGGACACCTCCGACGAGTACGGCGCGTTAATCCGGCACATGAGGGAGGCCAAGATTATTCCTGCGACTCTGGTGAACACTCTCGAGGGTTACGACTTTGACGAGGGAAGGTTCATACTTGAGAATATTTTTGCCGGCAACATGCGCAACAGCAGGAGGTTATCAATAGCTCCGACCGGGTCAATCTCCATGATACTCGACGCAAGTTCCGGGATTGAGCCTAATTTTGCGTGGTCGTGGAACAGGAGAATCATGAAGACTGACGGCAGCGGCTACGAGGACCGGGACTTCTGGCACAAGCTCCTTACCCCCGAACAGCGCAAAGAGTACCGTGCTTCGGGAGGACACTTGGCCAATCCCGCATACGTTACGGCATACGACATCACGACACAGCAGCACGTGAACGTTACGGGTATCTTCGCTCAGGTTGTCGACAGCGGCATAAGCAAGACCGTCAACCTCCCGAACAGCGCGACTGTCGACGACGTTAAGCGTGTGTACCAGGAGTGCTACAAGCTCGGGTGCAAGGGGATAACGATTTACCGGGACGGGTCGAGGTCATTCCAGCCGATCGAGGCCAAGAAGGAGGAGCCCAAGCCTGAGCCAGAGGAGGACACGAAAGCCCAGAGGGTGAAAGCGAGGCCGGGATTGATGATGTTCGGCAAGACGATTAAGGACACGACGCCGTGGGGGAGCATTTACGTTACTCTGAACCTTGACGGTAAGGACCCGTTCGAGATTTTCGTGAACGTGGGCAAGAGCGGGTCAGAGATGAAGGCAATGACTGAGGCACTCTCGCGGGTAATCTCAATCGGTCTGCGTTCGGGGTGCAGCCTTGAGGACTTCATAGACACTCTGAAGGGGTTATCCGGCAAAGAATATTGGATGCTCAAGTGTGATGATAATCATGTGGTCAGGTCCGTACCTGATGCTATAGCATTGCTGCTGGAGAAGCTGATTAACCGTGAAGTTGTTGCGGCACGTAGAAGGGATAAATCGTTATTGTGTCCCGATTGCGGTGCGCCTTTGGAGATGATTTCGGGGTGTGAGTACTGTTTTTCGTGCGGATATTCCCCGTGTAAATAGATAGATTGTCCCCCAGTCGCGAGGCCGGGGGATTTTTTGTAGACTACCCTAACAACTTTGCGGACTTGATGAGATTCTCCGCCAGCACCGACGTAGTTACCGCACCGACTCCACCGGGCACCGGGCTTATTGCCTGAACCACAGGAGACACACGCTCAAAGTCCACATCCCCGCACATGTTCCCCTCAGAGTCCGTGTTAATCCCCACGTCAACAACTACGCTCTTCTTCGTGAAGTACTCTGGCGTGAGCATCTTAGCATGTCCCACAGCAGCCACAACAATATCCGCCCTCCTGCAAACTTCAGGCAAATTCTGCGTCCTCGAATGGCAGATAGTTACCGTAGCGTTCGCCCTCAGCATCAACATCGACAAGGGCCGCCCAATAACCATACTGCGTCCCACAATCACAACGTTCTTCCCCGCAGGGTCATAGCCATACTGCGTCAACATCGTCATAACAGCAGAGGCCGTGCACGGTGCGAATCCCTCACTGCCTCCCTCGAAGATCCTCGCCTCGTTCACAGGGCACATCCCGTCAATGTCCTTGTTAGGGTTTATGTTCAGGCACACGTAGGAGCTACTCAATCTTTCAGGCAGGGGCCGGAAGAGCAATATTCCGTGAGTCCTCGCGTCGTCGTTCACCCGCATAAATTCCGCGTTGAAGTCCGACTGCGGAATGTCCTCCGGCAGTTCGTGAATTTCCGTCTCGATTCCCAATGGGTTAAACCGTTTGAGAATCCCTCGCTCATACGCCAAATCACTCGGGTTGTTCCCCACACGCACAAGAGAAATTCGCGGGGTTATGCCTTCCTTCTTGAGGCACGCAACTTGGGCTAACAGCATCTCCTTCATGCGCGCGGAGACTTCAGAACCCTTCATTATCACCGACAATTAATTATTACCTCCTGACATTTCAGATACACCTTTACGAATGACAGCTAAGAGCCGTCCCGACTCGCCGTCAATATTTTCTGCCCATTCCCGCATTCCGTCCACGTACTCGGAATCACGGATGGCCGGCAAATTTACGTTCACGTTCTCTAGGGCAATAAGGATCCCAGCACGAGCCTCCAGAGCCGCCGCAGACAAATCACACGCCGCAGTAACGTTTGACTTGAACAACAGCCCTTCAGCGAGCCTCATAACCTCAAGGCATTTTTCCGCAGTCTCAACGGGAGCACCCGTCGCGGTCTTGTAGGCACTCTGCACAGCCTCAGAACGCGCAGCCCTCTCCGAGTCCGTAGCTTTGGGCATCCTGAACGCAGCCATCACCCCGTCAAACGCAGTCATGTCCTTACTGGCGCACTCAGTCAGGGAGTGAATCAGCCCTTGTGCCCTCTCGAGAGTCTTGGCCGCAAGTTCCTCGTGAACCGCATACTTCTCGCGCCCAACGGTGAGGCTCGCGACCATCGACACAAGAGCCGCACCCATTGCCCCAGAAATTGCCGCAGAACTCCCCCCGCCCGGAGCCGGTGCACTCGACCCCAAAGACGACAGGTAGCCCCCGATTGTTGTGTTCGCTATGTCCATCTAGAACAGCCCCGTAATCTTTCCGTCAGCGTCAACGTCAATGTTCAGGGCCGCAGGTTTCTTGGGCAGTCCGGGCATCGTCATAATGCTTCCCGTAATCGCAACCAGGAACCCAGCTCCTGCCGATAACCTCACCTCACGCACCGTTACTCTGAACCCCGAAGGCCGTCCCAACTTCGCAGGGTCATCGGAGAGTGAGTATTGGGTCTTGGCCATGCACACGAGCAAATTATCTTTCCCGAGCGCGTGAATACGTTCTAGGTCCTTCTCCGCCTGTAGGGTGAAGTCGACACCGTCAGCCCCGTAAATTTCTCTGGCAATGGCATTCATCTTCTCCTTAGGGGTCATGTTCTCGTCATAGATGAACCTGAACGTTGAAGGCTTCTCGCAAGCGTCAACTACCTTCTGTGCCAGCTCAACACCGCCTTTTCCGCCCTTCTCCCAGACTTCAGACAGGGCAAAACTCGCGCCTAACTCCTCACACTTCTTCGCAACTAAGGCCAATTCCGCGTCCGTGTCCGTCGGGAACTTGTTAATAGCAACGACAACGGGCAGTCCGTACTTGGTGATGTTCTCGATGTGCTTAATCAGGTTGGGTATTCCTGCCTCGAGAGCGTCAAGGTCCTCGTGAGCGAGTTCGGATTTGCTCAAGCCTCCGTGCATCTTCAAGGCCCTCACCGTAGCCACAACCACGACAGCGTCAGGCTTAAGCCCCGCCATTCTGCACTTGATGTCTAGGAACTTCTCCGCTCCCAAGTCAGCACCGAACCCCGCTTCCGTAACGAGGTAATCAGCGCACTTCAGACCCAAGCGCGTTGCCTGTACGGAGTTGCACCCGTGAGCAATGTTGGCAAAAGGTCCGCCGTGAATGAATGCCGGACTCCCCTCGAGGGTTTGCGCAAGGTTGGGCTTTATCGCGTCCTTGAGCAGAACGGCCATTGCTCCGGCAGCGTGAATGTCGTCGACGGTTACTGGTTTGTTGTCGTAAGTATAGGCCAAGACCATGCGCCCGAGTCTAGCTTTGAGGTCCATCAAGTCCGAAGCAAGACAGAATATAGCCATGACCTCAGAAGCTACGGTGATGTCGAAGCCCGACTCGCGCGGAACACCATTAGCCGTCCCTCCGAGTCCGATTACTATGTTGCGGAGTGCTCGTTCATTGAGGTCCATGACCCTTCGGAAGACCACACGTCTTGGGTCAATGCCTAGCTCGTTGCCCTGCTGAATGTGGTTGTCGAGCATGGCAGCACAAAGATTGTGAGCTGTGGTGATTGCGTGAAGGTCTCCCGTGAAGTGTAGATTGATGTCCTCCATCGGGATAACTTGTGCGTAACCTCCTCCGGCGGCTCCTCCTTTGAGTCCGAAGCTGGGGCCTAATGACGGTTCACGCAGAGCAACGCAAGCATTCTTGCCGATAGCGTTTAGGCCGTCAGTGAGTCCGACGCTCGTAGTGGTCTTGCCCTCACCGGCTGGGGTTGGGGTTATGGCCGTAACGAGGATTAGTTTTCCGTCCGGCTTGTCCTTGAGACTCTTTAGGACTCTGGGGGAAATCTTGGCCTTGTACTTCCCGTAAAGCTCCAAATCATCCTCAGAGATCCCTAACTTCTCGGCAACCTTCACGATGTGCAGGGGGTTAGCTGCCTGTGCTATTTCTATATCGCTGGGTACTGTCATAAACTTTTGCCTCCTTATGGGTTAATGAGCCAATATTTTAGCAGACATCAAAAAAGGGAGGCCGTGATTTCTCCTCCCTCTCGCCGTCTAATACGCTCCTTCGCCCTTGAACACTACGGGTACGGTCTTGAAGATTAGCTTGATGTCCTCCCAGAAATTCATCTTCTCGATATAGTCTAAGTCCATCTCTACCCATTGTTCCCACTTGATGTTTGCTCTGCCGCTGACCTGCCAGTAACACGTCAGGCCGGGCTGAACTATCCATCGTTGTTTGTCGTAATCGTCTATCGAGTCTGTTCCGACGGTCATAATTGCTCTCGGTCCTACTACGGACATATCGCCGGTGAAAATGTTCCAAAGCTGGGGGAGTTCGTCAATGCTGTATTTCCTGATGAAGTGTCCTACTTTTGTGATTCGTGGGTCATTCTTGATCTTGAAGGCGTGTCCTGTCATTTCGCTGTCCTTTAGGAGTTCCTTAATCATTGCTTCGGCGTTGACTCTCATGGAACGGAACTTGACCATCTTGAAGTTCTTGAGGTCCTTTCCCCAGCGGTTGGCGGAGTAGAACACGGGGCCTCCGTCCTCTAACTTTATGGCTATAGCAGTGAGTAGGAATATCGGTGATAAGACTACTAGCGCAAGGCCTGACGAGAGAATATCGAATGCACGTTTGAGGAACTTGTAGGCTAGGCTCTTCTTTGCGTAGATTGCCCTCATGTTGTAGCGGTAATCTTTGCGCAGTGATGTGTCAATGACTTCCGGGGGCTGTTCGGAGGCATAAGCTGATTTCGCCCCGAAGCTGCGGAAAGCTCCAAGAATTTTGCCGGCTAAATCTGGCATGAACATACCCCCAGTACCGACGACAGCACTATACAACGAATACGGTGATACACGCAGAAAATCAAACTTGTCAATTCCTTTCATATTCTATGATATTTGGGAGATTATATCATGGATTAACACGCTTCTTCTCTGCGGCTCTCAGATAAAGTTCATTATTCCGGTCTGCGTAAACTCATCCATTTTCTGTGAAGGTGTTTTGCTCGTCTTCTTGCTGGTCAGTATCATCACTTCCTCCTCAAATATCGCGTAGTTATCCTTCAGCATCTCGAATAAGCACTTCAGGCCAAGCCCCTGCCTGCTGTCGGAATATGTGATTACTTCGTCGATAAATACCTTCAGGCATTCATCAAGCTGATTTGTGCATGTGGATAAATAATTGCTGGTGTAGGTCTCTGCGTTGTGGGCTATGCTGTTTCTGAGGCGGTAGAGTCTCCCGAGCTGCCGTCTGATTTGCGTGTGGTATGAGGTAACTTTTTCTGCTGCGGCTAATTTGCTGACGGCCAATGAACGCATTTCCCTGCAGCGGATCTTCAGGAGGTCATTCACCGAACAGCGGGTCTCAAGGATGGGATAAATATTTTCGTCCCTGAGTGCAGAAATTACGTCCTCAACACTGCTGCCGTATGAGCCTATGATGTCTTCCCCGCAGCGTCTGCAGTCAGCTATGAAGTTGTAGAACAGCCTGTATATATATCTTCTGCACATGACTGCTGAGACAGGCTCTAGGACATTTAGTATTATGCTGCTGTAAACGTCGCTCCTGCAGAAGGACTCAAGGCCCACCCAAAGATTTATGAAGCGTTCCTCAAATGAGTATGACCGTTTGCCCATGTTGACATAATTCATGACGGATACAAGCCTGCGGGTAATATCGTTCTGTGAATCCTGCTTCACGATACTCTTTGCGGAGAGATATGTTTTGCTGCGGGTGTCTATCGGCCTGTAGTCGTATGTGTAGACTATGTCATCCTCACTTATCCATGATAATTCCCGGCTCTGAGTATCGAACACTCCCCAGAGTGCACCGCGAATGTTCCAAGCCTTAATCCTGCCGTAGAAGGCCAAAAGGTTAAGTGTTCCCGATATTTTGCGGACAGCCGCAGAGGACGCAGAGTAAGGGTCAAATGCTTCTGCTGATATTTCTATGTAGTCCTGCCCCTTCTCGAACTTATCATGTCCCGGTATATCATGAAAATTTCTCACAAGTCTTGCACTATCGATTATCGGGAAGTCCATTGATGTTATCTCTCTGAGGTTTACGGAGTGAATGGACGTTCTGTCCTGCTCTCTGCGGACGTTGTCTTCTGTGCGGAGGGGAAAATATACTTTGTAGTTCTGCCTGCCTCCAGCTATGAAGGATTTGAAGTCCTCCCAAGTGCCGGAATTATGAAGTATCCTGATGCTGTAATAGAGTGCAGCGGGGGACCAGCCCAAATACACGCAGTAACTTATGAGGCATTCGGTGCAGACTGTGATATTTTCCTGACTGCCCGAATTGATTGCTTCCTCAAGTTCGGTCAAGATTTTGGCGAGGTAACCGGGCTTTAACGCGGCAAGAGAATATTCGGCCAAGTATAATCTGGCCCGCTTCTGATAATTCTCTGATATGTTCTTGTCGTCCTTAATATTGCCGTTGTTCCGCGTCAATGCCTCAAAGACTCCAGCGTGATATTTTCTGGGGACGGGATCTTTTGCCAGAAGTCTGGCTGCCTCGTGTGAACAATCCTTGATGTCCTCATCAGATGAAGTTATGCCGTCAAGACGCAGGTGAAGGATAGTTGTGAGTTCCTCCAGACAAGATATGGAGTTCATGAGGCTGTACTTGTAGGGGCTCAAAGTATCCTTGTGCAGGAGTTCAGACCAAACCTGACAGAACAAATGATACTTAGGGTCTACCTTATCCATTAATAAGTCGTTGTTATTACAGCCAAGCATAATTGATACCTCCTTAATTAACAAAAGCGGGAGAAGATTTGACTCGTTCCCCCGCTGGAAAAATTGCTGCTGAGAAAAATTCTTACTTGCTCTGGTGGTGTGCAAGCATTACGGCACCGGCGATTGAGAGCAGCTTTGCGCGCGGAGAGTCTGCACGGCTTGTGAGCACTACGGGAGCTGCTGCACCGATGATGAGTCCTGCGGTCTCGCTGCCCTTTGCGAAGAAGCTTATGGACTTTGCCAGAGCGTTACCGACCTCAATCTGCGGGACGAACAGAACGTCAGCGTGTCCTGCTACAGGGGACTTGATGTGCTTAATCTTCGCGGCTTCCTCGTCGATAGCGTTATCGAGGGCGAGGGGACCATCAACGATGCAGTTCTTGATCTGACCGCGTGCGTTCATCTGGACGAGAGCAGTTGCGTCGATGGTGCAGGGCATGTCGGGGTTGACCATTTCGACGGCGGCGAGGCAGGCGACTTTGGGGAGTTCGACACCGAGTGAGCGTGCGAAGTTGACGGTGTTCTGTACGATGTCGGCCTTCATCTTGAGGTCAGGGTACATGTTGAACGCGCCGTCAGCGATGAAGATAACGCGGTCGTAGCCTGGGATTGAGTGGAAGTAGCTGTGGGAGATAGCGCGCTTACCGACTCTGAGGCCGACTTCTTTGTTGAGCATTCCGCGAAGGAAGTTATCCGTGTGGAGCTGGCCCTTCATGTAGATGTCCGCACGCTTGGAGGACACTTCGGTTACGGCGACGATTCCGCAGGCGGCTTCGTTGGTCTCTGGGATGATGTGGTAGCTGGACTCACTTGCTCCGGCTTCAGCGATGCAGGCTTTGACCTTGTCGGGGTTGCCGACTAGAGTGGCCTCAACGAGTCCGATTTTGCGGGCTTCCTCGATGGCGGAGATTAGTCCGGCGTCTTCTGCCATAGCTACGGAAATGCGCTTGCGTCCTTTTTCTGCGCAGAGCTTGGTAGCTTCCTCGATTAACTGCGACAATGAGCGGATCTGTTCCATGAAAATATTACCTCCTGATAAAGTTTTGTGTATTACGTCTTCAAGGCATGGTGCCCCAAAGTTGTTACTCTAACCACTTCTCTATGTGCTTCACGTAGAGTTCCGACAAATTACGCGTAATCTCTCCGGGTTTGCCGTCCCCTATCGTTATTCCGCCTATCTTCACCGCTGGCACAATCAGCTTCATGCTCCCTGTGATGAATGCCTCACTCGCTCCCGTGAGTTCCGACCACAACGGACACCTCTCCTCTACCGTATAACCCTCCTGCTTGGCCAGCTCTATCACCGCTCCCCTAGTCGTACCCTTAAGGACACGGCTCAATGGTGCTGTGATTATCTTATCCCCGCAAATCAGGAAGAAATTACTGTGCCCGCATTCCGTGATCTCTCCGTTAGGGCAGTACAGTATGTCATAGGCCTCACGAGGCATCTTGTACGTAGCCCGGTAATCCACGCTCTTAACCTCCGGATTGTCCCGCCCGAATGAGACAGGCTCAAGAATCACTCCACGCTCCTTAGCCTCTGGAGGGATTAGCCCAACGTCGTCGAATATCACGAAGAATCTCGGCTCAGGGAAGCAACCCTTCTCAGTGTCGAAATAGTCCCCGCCGGTCAGGAACGTCCTAATCCTCACGTCCCGTCCAATCTTGGCTATTCCCTCACGCACTACATTCTTCATGTACTCAACGTCCGGCAGGTTCTCTATTCCCGAACTCTTCGCGCTCGCTATGAACCTGTTTATGTGGGGGGTCAGCATCAGCGGCTTCTGTCCGAACGACGCAAACGCCTCAAACACT